>JAKEHX010000022.1 GCA_022614795.1 Planctomycetaceae bacterium
CAAGCGCGGAGCCAAGTGCAAACGAATGGCCTGCGCCCTCGACCCCGACTACCTGCTCCGCGTGATTCACAACGCTAAAATCGATGCGTAAGCCCTGGATCTCGAACGATCTAAGAATTCGTAGTAGCGTTGTTGGGGAGCGCCGTCAGCATTTAGAAAGCCGAGCTCTTTAAGCACGCCTATGAGAAGGCGGTCATTCGTGCTAGTGAAGCCGAGGTGTTCCAGGAACTTTATCGAGAACCTCTCTGGAGCTTCAGCGTCGAGCAATGCATCAAAGTATGCCGGGATGGCGCCTGGTTTGAAGGTGTAACTGTCGGGCAATGCCATTAAACGACTCCTGCGTAATTCACTGTGGAGGTCGGCCCGAGCGGGTACTGGGCTATGCACGCTAGTATAGATACGAATCTCCGCGTAAGGTTCGGAAGCGGGCTGGAAAATCGAGAGTCGAGAATAATAGCGCTGCAGTGGGAGGGAGCCTGCAGCCGCCGAGCGTCGCAATGGCGGATAACCGACCGGTGGCGATGGCGAAGCGGAGCTTCAAATCTAACTCGTCAGCGCCGCCGATTTGACGAGCACCAGGTCGCTGGCGTCGGCACGCACGCCGGTTTCCCAAAAGGCCTTGAATTCCCGGAAATTCTCGCTGGGGATGATGCCGCTTTTGGTTTCCATCACGCGGCGGCAGAGCAGGCGATTTGCCTGGCAAGTGATCGACAGCTCGTACTTCGCCCCGGCGCAGGCGGCGCTGACCGCCACCGGCAGGGCGTAGCCTTCATAGCCGACGGGCAGCTCGATCTCGTGCGTCTCGACGTGGCGCGAGACGTGCGGCAGCTCCAGAGGCAGAGTTCGCTCGTGCACGCTGATCGGCCCGGTCGCTTCCAGCGGCTCGGCCCAGGGAATGCGAAAGAGCAAGAGGTCCTTGACCGGGCGGGCCCAGTGCGGCAAACGCAGGTTGTAGCGGTAGCGGATCGGCTGGGCGAGGTCGTCAATGCTCACGAGGTCGATGTCGGTGACGACGGCTCCCGGGCGTTCGTCGGCCACCCCTTGCTGGATCGTGCGGCGGCGGTGGTCGTCGTTGCGGTCGGTCAGCATCGCCCGGATCATCGCCCCGCGGTCGCCGTGCACGCAGATCTCGGCCATCAGCTCATAGTCGCCTTCCGCGGTCAGCCGGCCCCGGCAATGCCGCTCGGTCAGCTGCGTAGCCGGCTCATCGAGCGGCACATCGACGAAGCGCGCCGCGCCGCCGTCGAGCACGAGGGCCTTGACCCCCTGGTCGTTCTGCGGCAGCGAGCCGAACGTGAAGACGCACGCGGCCGGATCGAACCACATTTCGCGGCCATCGACCTGGGCCCGCACGATGGCGTGGTCGAACCGCCGGCTGGGGAGCATGGGCGTGCGGCCGTTCTGGGCGGTCATCAGGACGGCGATCTGGGCGGTGATTCCGACCTCGGCGAGCAGGGCCACCATCAGCGACGACTTGTCCTTGCAATCGCCCCGCAGGTCTTCGAGCATCTTCGACGGGTCGCGGATGGTCGGGACGTCGAACTCGCTCGGATGGCGGCCATAGCGCATGTCGCGGGCGGCGTAGCTGTAGATCGCCAGGGCCCGGTCGCGCGGCGTGGCGGCATCTTTCGTCAGGTCGCCGGCCAGCTGCCGTACCGCCTCGGCGGCCCCGGGAGCGAGGGCCAGCTCCTTCCGGTAGTGGTCCTCGATCGGCCGCCAGTCGGGGAGCGTGCTGAAATCGATCCAGGGAGCAAAGTCGAGCGGCGGCGGCAGCCAGGCGTCGGCCTCGATGCCGAGCACATCCTGCCAGTCCCAGCGATAGACGCGGTACGACTGCTCGGTCGATTCGCGCGGCGGATCGGCACTGTGATGCAGAGCCAGCACGCCCGCAAACGGCTCGGCCACGGCGAACGTGAACCGCCGCCGCCGGCACGGGGCCAGCGTCTGCTGCAAGAGGTGGTTCCACATCGCCGGTCCCGCGTCGTCGTGGACGAACCAGTCCTCCTGAATCTCCAGCTCCACAGTCACGCCCGGCCGCAGCGGCGAATAGGTCAGCTTGATGCCGCTGGTGTTCAGGTCGAGCTGGGCGACAACTTGTTGGGCCTTCCGCTGGGTGCCATCGGGCAGATGAACGAGTGCCCGTTGCACGGTGATCGCGGCTTTGCGGCGGTCGAAGAGGCGGGTGATTTCGTCCCATTCGGCCAGGTTCTGGTCGCCGTGCGGAGCGACGATCACATGCGTCAGCCGCGTCACCGTGCCGTCGCGGTGCAGGGCGAAGACCATATCCTCCAGGAGCACGACCTCCGACCAGTGCGCGGCTTCGGCCAGCTCGGGGCGATTGGCGAGGATTTCGGCCGTGTCGAGGCGGGGCGCAAAGCACCGCACGTCGCGCGGCCACTTGAGCCACGTCTTAATGAGCCGCATGTGCGGCCGCGGGAGTGCGGGAGGGAGGGCGTGCATGGCTGGAGGTCGGAAGTCGGAGGTCGGAATTCGGAGGTCGGAGGTCAGGACTCGTTCTCGTCCTCGTCCTCGTCCTCGAATGCGGCCAGAAGACAGGATCAGGTTCGGCGTTTCGTTGGCCCGATTGCCGCTTGAATCGTTTCGCGGCTGACGGGTTCGATGACGCCCCGCTCGGTGATGATCGCCTTGATCAGCCGGGCGGGGGTGACGTCGAAGGCCGGATTATAGACGGCTATCCCGTCGGGCGCGGTTTGCCGGCCGAAACCATGGGTGATTTCCTCGCGCGACCGCTGTTCGATCGGGATTTGCTCGCCGGAGTCGATCGCCAGGTCGAACGTCGTGGTCGGGGCGGCGACGTAGAAGGGAATGCCGTGAGCCGCGGCGAGCACGGCCACGGAATAGGTGCCGATCTTGTTGGCGGTGTCGCCGTTGGCGGCGATCCGGTCGGCGCCGACGACGACCGCCTGGACCTTGCCTTCGCGCATCACTTGCCCGGCCATGTTGTCGCAGATCAGCGTCGCTTCGATCCCGCGCTGCGCCAGCTCCCAGGCCGTGAGCCGGGCGCCTTGCAGGAGCGGCCGCGTCTCATCGACAAATACATGCAGCCGCTTGCCCTGGTCCTGGCAGGTGAAGAAGACCGACAGGGCGGTGCCGTACTCGGCCGTGGCCAGGCCGCCAGCATTGCAATGGGTGAGCACGCCGCCGCCCACCGCCAGCAACTCCGCGCCGTAGCGGCCAATCGCCCGGCAAATGGCTCGATCCTCCTCGTGAATCGCCCGGGCCTCGGCCAGCAGGCCGCCGAGAAAGTTGCCGCTCGCCGACTGGGCCAGCAGTGCCGTGCCCTTGGCCCGCATCCGGTCCAGGGCCCAGAATAGGTTCACCGCGGTCGGCCGGCTCTTGGCCAAATAGGCGATCACTTCCTCAAGCCGGGCGCCAAGAGCGCTCGACTGGCTCAGTGCCGCGGACTGAAGCCCCAAGACAACTCCGTAGGCCGCCGCAATGCCGATCGCCGGCGCGCCGCGGACGCGCAGCTCTTTGATCGCCTCCCAAACTGTCTCGACATCGCGGCACTCGCGCTCCACCAGTTCCAGCGGCAAGCGGGTCTGGTCAATGAGGACCAGATAGCCGCGCTCGTCGCCGACCCAACGGAGGGTTTCAACAGCCGTCCGCCTATTGGGTGCCTGCGTCACCGCTTTCGCCTCCCATGAGCTTCGGGCCTGCAATTTGCTTGCGCAGCTCTTCAAGCTCTTGTTCAAGTCGATCGTGTTCTTCCTGGGCCCGCTTAAAAGCCGCTAAAGCTGCGGCACGCGCTGCCTCGGCATTCTCAAGTGCGGCGTGGGCTTGTAAGCGTGCGAAATAGGCATCTGTGGATGCCCTAGCCAAGGTAGGAAGCCACTGACCGTTGTGCGGATTGAGGAATCGCAGCGACGTTCCGACTGCCGCGAGGCAAAGCCCCAACTCAACGCTGGGAAGGTTGCCGGCGATAGCTTCAATAGCAATGTACCGTTCACCGAAAAGGCGAAATCCGCAAAGTCGCGGAGAGAGGTACTCCCCTCTGGGATCGAATAGAAAGTACTCGGCAACCCGCATCTCTTGACGATAGACGTCGAACTTATACTTCAGATCTTCTCTTCGCGTGCGAGCGGACGTGATTTCAATCACGACATTCGGCGACCGGCCCTCTTCCCAGACCAAGTAGTTCGGCCGCGGTCCCGGCTCGACTCCTTTGACGACCATCACGTCGGGCGAAACAAAACGGCGCCGGTCGCCGCGGCGATAGAAAGTGAGGATGTTGCCCGATACATACGCCTGTTGTCCGGCAAAGTGACGTCTGAGCATTTCAATCGTTTCAACTACCACTTCACGGTGCACGTCACTGTCGAATGACCTGCCATCGCGCGTGGGATAGTCGTGCGATCCGCGCTCCGTTTGGAATGTATGCGAGAGGTCAGACGAATTCATAACGTGGAGCGTAGCGAAAGCGATGCGGCCACGAATCCGAGTGTACCATGCCATGACAGAACGCCACGGAGGGCGTTCCCTACAGCGCGTCAAACTTCAGTCCAAACGTCTCAGCCACCGCCTTGTTCGTCACGCGGCCGCGGTGAATGTTGGCGGAGGAGGCCAGCGGCGGCGATTGCCGCAGGGCCGGCTCGATGCCGTGCTTGGCCAGCATCAGCACCCAGGGGAGCGTCACGTTGCACAGCGCGAACGTGCTCGTACGGCCCACCGCCCCGGGCATGTTCGTCACGCAGTAGTGCAGCACGCCCTCTTCGAGATAGGTCGGGTCGCTGTGCGTGGTCGGACGGCTGGTCTCGACGCAGCCCCCCTGGTCGATCGCCACGTCGATGATGACCGAGCCCGGCTTCATGAGCTTGAGGTCCTGCCGCGTGATCAGGCGCGGGGCCTTCGCGCCGGGAATGAGCACGGCCCCGACGACCAGGTCGGCCAGCTTGAGCTGCTGGCGAATGGTGTGGCGGTCGCTGTAGAGCACGTTCACGTTCGGCGGCATGATGTCGTCGAGATACCGCAGCCGGTCCATGTTCACGTCGAGGATGGCGATATCGGCCTGAAAACCGGCGGCGATCTTGGCGGCATTGGCCCCGACCACGCCGCCGCCGATGATCGTAATATGGGCCGGCGCCACGCCCGGCACGCCGGCCAGCAATATGCCGCGGCCCATCTGCGGCCGTTCGAGATACTTGGCCCCCTCCTGCACGCTCATCCGGCCGGCCACTTCGCTCATCGGCGTGAGCAGCGGCAAACGCCCCTGGGCGTCGTGCAGCGTCTCATAGGCCAGGCACGTGGCCCCGCTGGCGATCATCGCCTCGGTCAATTCGCGGTCCGCGGCGAAGTGAAAATAGGTGAAGATCGTCTGGCCGCTCTTGATCAGCGGATATTCCGGCGGCAGCGGCTCCTTGACTTTGACGATCAGATCGGCCCGCGCAAAAATCTCAGCCGGCGACGCCACGATCTGGGCCCCCTCGGCGGCATACTCGGCGTCGGGAATGCCGCTGCCCACGCCGGCCCCCGTTTCGATCAGCACCTTATGCCCGGCCCGCGTCAGCTCCAGGGCGCCGACCGGCAGCATGGCGACGCGATACTCGTCGAGCTTCGTTTCCCGCGGCACGCCAATGAGCATCAATGCCTTCCTCCCAAAATGGACCTCGTGGCCCCAGTTTATCGGCTTGCTGGAATCCTACCAATCTGGCAGCGTACAATTGACTGTCAGACAACTACCAGAACACAAAGGAGTGCCACTTGTGATTACCACGGAGAAGACCGAAATGGGCCGCGTCGGCGTGCAGGTCGAGCTTGTCAACCATGTGGATGCCATCCTTGCGAAGTCAGGCGCTCTGTCGCCGGACAAGGTGCGGCGTGTAACGCTCGATGCGATCGTCGATACTGGCGCATCGCACCTCGTTGTGCCCAAATCGGCTGCCGATGCATTGGGACTGCCAGTCTTGGGCGAAACTGGCGTCCGCTTCGCCGATCACCGGAAGGAGCCCCGCAAGATCGTGGGCGACGTGGAAGTGCATCTCCTGACGCGCGACGGGGTTTTTCGGGCCATCGTCGAACCGAACCGTCCCGATGTGCTGCTGGGCGCCATCGTTCTGGAGGATATGGATTTCGTGGTGGATTGCCGCGAACAGAAGCTTGTGCCGCGCGATCCCAATATGATCCTCTCCGAAATTGAGTGAAAGTTGGCTTTGCAGGCGGCAACCTCACTCAGCAGTGCCAATTTCCCGCCTCCACCGACCTCGCGTCGGTGGGGCGACGATTGATAGCTAGCAAAGCAAACATGCAACACTCGTTATCGCCTCGCCCGCCGCTTCGCGGCGGGCGAGGCGATAACGAAACAATGGTGAAGTGTGCTTCGTCTGTTAGCTGTCAATCATGCATCCACCGACGCGAGGTCGGTGGGGGTGCATCTCCAATCGAACTTGGAACTGTCACTCCTCATCGGCAATCTCGTCGAGCTGCACTTCGTCGGCCCTTTCGCTGCCAAACTCGCGCTCGATGACGGCGACCTCCTCGGCCGTGTCTTCGCCCGCGCCCGTCTCGTTGCGCGTGTCTTCGCTCCGCCGTTTGTGCAGGTACATCTTGATCGGCACTTCGCCGAAATCGAGGTTGTCGCGCAGCACCCCGAGCAGGAACCGGCGGTACGTCGGCGTAAACGCCCGCGGCTCGTTGCAGATCAGCACGATCGTCGGCGGCTGCGTGCCGACCTGGGTGGCGTAATAGATCTTCGGCCGCAGAATTCCATGCAACGGCGGCGGATGCTTGGCCAGCGCCGCCCGCACCAGCTTGTTGAGCTTCGACGTAGCCACCCGCTGCACCGACTGCTTGTAGAGCATCTGGGCGTGGTTCAAGAGGGCCTTCACATTCTTGCCCGTCTGCCCCGTGATGAACGCGATCGGCACGTGCCACATCGTGGGGAAGCTGTCGCGGAGATAATCGACCCAGCGGTCCGTCGTCATCTGCCCGTAGAGCAGGTCCCACTTGTTGACCACAAACACGCACGGCTTGTATTGGTCGGCGATGTACTTGCACAGCTGCTTGTCCACCTTTGACATCCGCTGCGTGCAGTCGAAGAAGAGCAGCACGACGTCTGCCCGGCGGATGCTCCGCTGGGCCCGGTGGGCGCTATAGAAGTCGATGTCGGTGCGGATGCTCTTGGCCCGCCGCAGCCCCGGCGTATCGATCGCCACGAACGTCTTGCCGTCCAGCTCGAACCGCACGTCCACGCTGTCCCGCGTCGTCCCCGGCACCTCGCTCACGATCATCCGCTCGGCCTTGGCCAGCGTGTTGACAAACGTGCTTTTGCCCGTGTTCCGCCGCCCGACAATCGCAATCTTCAGCGCCGGCTGCTCCGGCAGCACTTCGTAGTACAAATTGTCCGGCAGGCGCTCGTGGATCATGTCGAGCAGCTCGTACCGATTGCGGTTCTGGAGCGTGCTCACTCGGACGATCTTGCCGCGGCCAAGCTTGTAGAACTCGTCCGCCTCCGGATCCATCCGCTCGTCGTCGGTCTTGTTGGCGACGGTGATGATCGGCTTGTCGATATATCGCAGCCGGCGGGCTACCTCGCTGTCCAGCGGCAGAACGCCGGTCCGCGTATCGACGACGAACAGGATGACGTCGGCCGATTCCAGGGCCAGGTCGATCTGCTCCTCGACCTGCTTGGTCAGGTTGTCGGCGTCCACCCCGCCGATGCCGCCGGTATCGACCAGCTCGAAGAACCGGCCGGAATACTCGGTCAGGTGCGAGACGCGGTCGCGGGTCACGCCGGCCTGGTCATCGACGATCGAAATACGCTTGCCCGCCAGCCAGTTGAGCAGGCTCGACTTGCCCACGTTGGGGCGGCCGACGATGACTACCTGCGGAATGGCCATGGGTGGGACGGGAACGATGAATCGAACACTTGGAGGGCACGATTACTGCGGGGGCCAAGTTGCTGCGAGGCAAAGGCTCCTGCGGGGGCCAGGCTCCTCGGGAGGGCGAGGCCGCTCGGAAGGGCGAGGCTCCTGCCGAGCCGCGGTCGCCGGGACGAAGAGAAGTGGGCAGACTTGTATGATAGTCGATGATCGCTGGGCCGCGAGGGGGATCTTTGTCGCCTTTCGCTCC
>JAKEHX010000218.1 GCA_022614795.1 Planctomycetaceae bacterium
AGTGCCTGGCCTATTACTACTTCCGCCCGGAGAACGTCGCCACGCGCAGCCCCTGGGGCTCGATGCACTGGATGATTGCCTATGGCGTCGATTCCCAACTGATCGTCGGACCCAAACGGGTCAACGCGATCGGATATCTGAACTACAACGGCGTTTGCAACGGCCAGCGCCTGTTCTACCTCTCGGGTGGCAAAATTCGGGCGCAGGTCGGCGTTGGCGTTCAGGGCCATGCGGGCCAATACCTGGCGATGCTCGCCCAGTCGCGCGTGAAAACCGATTATCCGATGCTCGTGGACGGCCAGAAGTTCACCGTGGCCGACCTCATCGAGCACGAAAAACTCACCTGCCGGCCAGCCAGTGAATTGACGTTCAAGCTGATCTCCCTGGCGCACTACCTCAAGTCCGACGAAAAGTGGACGAGCCTGGACGGCCAGGAGTGGGACATTCCCCGGCTGATCAAGGAAGAGCTGGCCCAGCCGATCAACGGCGCGGCCTGCGGCGGCACGCACCGGATGATGGGCTTCAGCTACGCCGCTCGCAAGCGGGAGCAGCGCGGCGAGCCGATCGACGGACAGTGGCTGAGGGCCAAGAAGTTCGTCGAGGATTTTCACGAATACACGTTCAAGCTCCAGAATCCCGACGCCAGCTTCAGCACCGAATGGTTCGTCACGCGAGCCGATCACGGCGACATTGGCCGCCGCCTCCAGACGACCGGCCACATCACGGAATGGCTGGCCTACTCGCTCGATAAGGAGCAGCTTGTCGAGCCGCGGATGGTGCGCAGCGTCAACTATCTGACGAACCTGCTCTTGGAAAACCGCAACGAGAAATGGAGCATCGGGCCCCTCGGCCACGGACTGCACGCCCTGGCGATCTACGACGAGCGCGTCTTCGGCGGCAAGCCCGGCAAGCGCGAGCAGCAACTGGCCGAAATCCGCCGCCAGCAGTTACAGCGATAGTCGTAGCGCGATTGCCCCATCGACGCCTCTCGCCGGGCCTGTGCTCTTGGCCCGGCTTGCCGTCTTCAGCGACACAGACGGTTCAAGTAGTGTTCCAAAGGCTACCGCCCGCTTATCACGAGCCAGCGGCCGTTTTCGCTCTTGTCCCACTTGCCCCAACTCTGCTAATTTCCGCGGCGCTAGTCCTTTGCGCGCTCGGCTAGTTAGAGCCGCCGCGCTGGCGGGCCAGGAGGATTGCCCGCGCCTGGGATCAACCGATTGAGGTTGCTATGAACGGATGGATCCGGACAGGGTTCGCACAGGCCTGCCTGCGCTTTGGTTTGAAATCAAGTCGCCGTGGCATGGCGGCGGCGATACTTGCTGCCCTGGCTCTGGCCGCGACGTCGGTGCCGGCTCAGGAAGCACAGTGGATCTGGTCGCCGGAGCATGCGCCTGATGCAGTTCCCACCGGAGTCGCTTGCCACTTTCGCAAGGTGTTTCCGATCCGCGCGCCGGAAGCAGGCACCATCTCCATCGCCGCGGACGACGCCTACGACCTGTATGTCAACGCCCGCCGCGTTGCCTCTGGCACGGCGCAGCGCAAGCTTGTCGAGCACGATGTCTCGAGCTTCCTCACGCGCGGCGCCAACGTCATCGCGATCAAGGTGGCCAATCGCTCCGGCAACACCGCCGCCCTCGTCGCCCGGGTCACCGTGAAGGAAAGGAACGGCGACTGGCGATCGTATTCGACGGACGCATCCTGGAAGGCGGAGCTGTCGCCGCTGCCGCTTTGGAATACGGCCCTGTACAACGACCGGGGCTGGGCCGCGGCCGCCACCTTTGGCGAGCTGGTCACGGCCGCCCCTGCCAGCAATCCAGCCGCGAAACCTCCTGGCGAGTCGTCGCCCGGTGCGACGGCCAATGTGGCCGATGCCGGGACCGATGCCCCGCCGGAAGAACCTGCCGGCCGTGGCAGCCGGTTCACGATCGACGAAGCATTCGAGGTGCAAAGCGTGCTGAGCGGCGAGGAGGCCGGATCGCTCACCGCCATGACGTTCAACGAGTTCGGGCACATCCTGGCCGCCAAAGAGGGAGGTGGGTTGCTGCTCGTTTATGACGGCAATGGCGACAAGATCCCCGAAAAGGTCCGCACCTATTGCGACAGGGTACAGAATATCCAGGGCATTCTCGCCCTCAATGGCGAGGTCTTCGTCACGGGCGAGGGCCCAGATGGACCGGCCCTCTATCGCCTGGCCGACAAAGACCGCGACGGCGTGCTGGAAAACGTCCGCACGCTGATTCGCTTTGAGTGCGAAGTGCTCGAGCACGGCGCCCACGGGGTCGTGCTCGGTCCCGACGGGCTGATCTACGTGCTGCTGGGGAATCACGCCAAGTTGGTCGGCAACTACGACGACGGCAGCCCGCACCGCGATTACTACGAAGGGGACCTGCTCCTGCCGCGGTATGAAGATCCGGGTGGCCATGCGGTTGGCATCAAGGCGCCCGGCGGCACGATCATCCGAACGGATACCGAAGGAAGCGGCGTTCAACTGGTCGCGGGCGGCCTGCGGAATCCGTACGACCTGGCGTTCAATCGCGACGGCGAGTTGTTCATTCACGACGCCGACATGGAATCGGATGACGGAACGTCGTGGTATCGCCCGACGCGGCTTTGCCACGTGATTCCCGGCGGCGAATACGGCTGGCGCAGCGGCTGGGCCAAGTGGCCCGATTATTTCGTTGATTCGCTCCCGGCCGCACTCGACACGGGCCGCGGCTCGCCCGCGGGAATCGTCGTCTATAACCACTTCATGTACCCCGCCCGCTTACACGGCACGGTCTTCAGTGCCGATTGGTCGCAGGGCCGCATCCTGGCCATCAAGCTCAAGCGCAGCGGCGCGAGTTACACCGCCAGCAGCGAGGTTTTCCTGGAGGGAAATCCGCTCAACGTCACCGATCTTGAAGTCGGCCCCGATGGCTGGCTGTATTTCACCACCGGCGGACGCGGCACTGGCGGCGGCATTTACCGCGTGGTCTGGCGCGGCCAGGTTCCCGCCGAGGTCACGGACCTCGGCACGGGCCTGACCAGCGTCATTCGCCAGCCTCAAGTGCAAGCCAGCTATAGCCGGCAGAACATCGCCGCGATTCGCAAGCAGATGGGCTCGAACTGGGACCATAATCTGATTGGCGTGGCCCGCAGCGCGGCCAATCCAGCGCAGTATCGATTGCAAGCCTTGGACCTGATGCAGCTCTTTGGCCCGCCCCCTTCGCCCGAGCTGCTGGTGGAACTGTCGCACGAGCCGAGCGAACTTGTCCGTGCCAAAGCCGCCGAGCTGATGGGCCTGCACGCGAGCGATGAAACCCGCCAGCGCTTGGTGGCTCTGCTCGACGACAACGACCGCTCCGTGCGCCGCAAAGCGTGCGAATCGCTCAGCCGCTGCGATCATGCTCCGCCGCTCGATAGGCTGCTCAAGCTGCTCGCGTCGGACGATCGGTTCGAGGCTTTTGCCGCGCGCCGAGTCCTGGAGCGAATGCCAGTGGACCAGTGGAGCGAAACCGTTCTCAGCTCCACCGACCAGCGCGTGCTCATTCAGGGCTGTTTGGCGCTGATGATCGCTCAGCCATCGCGCGACAACGGCCTGGCGGTCCTGCAGCAGCTCAGCAAAGCGACCGAGAAATTCGTCAGCGACAAGAACTTCATCGACCTGCTCCGCGTGATGCAGGTCGCCATCGTCCGCGGCGAGCTTTCGCCCGACGAGATTCCCGGCCTGCGGCGGCAATTGGCCGAGGAGTTCCCGGCCGGCGAGCCCACGATGAACCGCGAGCTGACCCGCTTGCTCGTTTACCTTCAGGAGTCATCGATCATCGAACGCTATCTGGCCTATCTCAAGAGCAGTGTCTCCGAAGCCGACAAGCTGCACGTGGCGATGCACTTGCGGTTCCTCGAATCCGGCTGGATGGCGAAGCAGAGGCTGGCGCTGCTCGAATACTACGAGGAGGCCAACCGCCGCAAAGGCGGGGCCAGCTATGCCCGCTACGTCATCAACGCCACGCGCGATTTCTGCAAGGGTCTGAGCGAGGAGGAATCGCGGCAAGTTCTCGCTCAGGGAGACAAGTGGCCGAATGCGGCTCTGGGTGCGCTCTATAAGCTGCCACAGCAGCTGGACGCGGAGCTACTCGCGCAGCTGATCGACCTCGACGGCAAGCTGGCGAAGCTCGAAGGGGATTCGATCCAGCGACTGCAAGTCGGCATCATTGCCGTGCTCGCTCGCAGCGGCGACAACGACTCGCAGGCCTATCTTCGCAAGATCTGGGAGCAGTCGCCCGACCGGCGACAGGCGGCCGCCATGGGGCTGGCCCAGAATCCAACTGGCGACAACTGGGTTTATCTCGTCCGCAGCTTGCCGCTGCTGGAGCCGGCAGCCGCGCGGCAAATCTGTCAGAAGCTGATCGACGTCGAACAGGCGCCGGAAGAGGCAGAACCGTATCGGCAGGCGATTCTGCTCGGCCTGAAAATGCGGAAGAAGAACGACAACAAGGACGGCGCCGCCGAGCCGGCGATCGTGCTTCTCAGCTATTGGACGGGCCAGGAGCTGGCCGCCAGCGAGACGGAAGAGAAGCAGCTCGCCGCCTGGCAGGCTTGGTTCTCGGCAAAATATCCCAGTGAGCCCGAAGCCAAATTGCCCGAGCTGGCCGAGAATGCGAAATACACGGCGGAAGAGCTGCTGACCTATCTGGCCAGCGAAGAGGGCCGCGGCGCTGCGACCCGCGGCTCGGCCATCTTCACTAAGGCCCAGTGCGCCAAGTGTCATCGCTTCGACGGGAGCGGGGAGAGTTTCGGCCCCGATCTCACCGCCGTCAGCAACCGCTTCAGCCGCAAGGAGCTCGTCGAATCGCTGCTCTTTCCGTCGCACGTCATCTCCTCGCAATATGCGTCGAAGACGATTCGCACGACCGACGGCCGGACAATTACCGGCCTGGTCGTACCGGGCGCGGCCGGGGAAACGATCGTCGTTGAACCCAGCGGCAATAGAGTGACGCTGGCCGAGCGGGACGTCGCCGAGACCCGGCCGAGCAAGCAATCGGCCATGCCCAGCGGCCTGCTCGACACGCTGACACTGGAGGAAATTGCCGACTTGTTCGCTTATCTCCAGCGGACCAAACCGGCTGCAACGCTCTCGCGCCGTCCGGTGGAGACCAAGAGCAAGTAGGCAGCAAGCCGCCGGGAGGGCGAGGCTGCCGAGCCTGCATCGACTTGCCTTTTGCCCCCGCGGCTGTCCTAATCCTGGGATGCAGGGGCCATCGATAGCGCCCGGCGAGACCAAAGGGCAGTTCAACCTGAAATGGTTGCTGATCATGGTGGCTGTCTGCGCGGTTGCGATTCGCTCGGCCCGGCTGCTGGGTTGGGAATCGGCCGCGTGGATTGGAGCGATCGGGCTGGCCGTGGCGCTGATTTGCTATGCCTTTGCCATCGCGCCGGCAGCCACCAGGTATGCCCTCACGCTCGGCGCCGTTGCCGCGGTTTTTATCTCCTTGCTGGCATGTGGGATCCACCAGGCGCGTGAGGAGGCCCGCCAGCTATATTGGTCCGACAATTTGCGGCGCGTCGGCGCCGGAATCCACCAGCAGCAGAACTTCGCGCCAGGCCCCTACGACCCATCCAGTCGAAAGTACGAACAGTACATGCCGGATCGTCGCGTGTATCGGTCCACGCCTTCCAAGCCCTGACTCGAAATTCCACGGATTTTGGGCTCCTGAAACCGGCACCGTCTGGGGAGGGTAAAATGCTGCGTATCCGGCAATTGACGCCAATTTTCCTGCCTTGGGGGCGCCTGTGAAAAAGTCTCTTTCGTGCTGGTCGGCTGTCTTGGCAATCGTGCTTCTTATCACGGCCGGCCTCTGTCGGTCCGCACTGGGTCAAAGCAAACCGGCCGAGCGTCCTTCGGCTCCCAGGCTGCTCCCGGAGAAGACGCTGGCGTATCTTCGCATCACGGACACGCCCACGCTGGTCGAGCGCTTCCGGGAAACCTCGCTGGGCCGCATCGTCAAGGACGAGCAGGTCCGACCGCTGGTGCAGCAGCTTTACGGATCCGTCGAAAACGCCTGGAAGCAGATCGAAGAGCGGGTTGGCCTGCCGCTCAATGAACTGCTCAAAATTCCGCAGGGGGAGATCTGCGTCGCGTTCGTCGCCCCGCCCGAGCAGCAGCCGGGCCTGGTCGTGCTGCTCGACGTGAAGCAGCAGATGCCGGCGTTCTACAAGCTGCTTGGCCGCGGCGAGGAGTTCCTCACTGGCAGAGGCGGCTCGAAGTCCGAAGAAAAACTCGGCGGCCAGCCGGTCAGCGTCTATACCGGCGCCGGCGGCAACACGGTCTATCTGCACGAGCGCGACGGGACGATCCTCGTCGCCAGTTCCAAGCTGCTGATGGAGTACACGCTCAAAACGTGGGCCGGCGAGGCGGTTACCAAGGGGGTCGCCGACAAGACTCTGGCCGACAACAGCAGCTTCAACTCGATCATGAGCCGCTGCGCCGGCACGGTCGACGATCCGCCGCAGGCGACGTATTTCGTCGATCCGATCGAACTGGTCCGTTCGCTCACCCGCGGCGGGATTGGGGCGCCGGGCCTGGCCCTGATTCCAGTGCTGGGCCTGGACGGCGTGAAGGGGGTCGGCGGCAGCATCACCTTCTCGACGGGCGAATTTGACGACGTACAGCACATGCACATCCTGCTCGACAACCCGCGGGCCGGCGTGGTGGAACTGCTCGCCATGAAGTCGGCTGATGTGACCCCGGAGTCGTGGATTCCGCCCGATGTAATTACCTACAACTCCTTTAACTGGGACTTCCAGCTCACCTTCGACAAAGCCGCCAGCCTCTATAACAGCCTGACCTCGGAAAACGAGTTCCAGATGGAAGTGCAGCGGCGAATCAGCGAGCGGCTCGGGGTTGATTTCGAGAAGGATGTGCTGCCGGCGATGGAAGGGCGGGTCACGTTTGCCCAGTGGGTCGAAAAGCCGGTCCGGATCAACAGCATCACCACGCTCATCGGCATCAAGCTCAAGGACGCCAAGGCGTTTGAACCTTTGATGCAAAAGGTCTTCGACAAGTATGCCGATCGGTTTGAAAAGAAGTCCTACGCGGGGACGGCCTATTGGTCGGTCAAGCTGCCCGAGGGGCGGCGTGGTCGTGGCGTGGGGCGTGGGCCCTTTGGAACGCGGTTTCGGGTCGAAGGCCAACCGCCGGCTGACGGCCAGCCACAAGAAGGTCCGGCGCTGCGCCAGCCCGATCCTTGCATCGCGCTGGTCGGAGATTACCTGGTGGGGAGCGACAGCTTCGCGGCTCTCGAGGCGGCGATCAATGCGCACAACGATCCGTCGCGCCGCCTGGCCGGCGAACTCGACTACAAGCTGATCGCCAGCAAAATCAAGCGGCAGATCGGCGGCGACGCCCCCGGCTTTGTGCAGTTTGCCCGGCCTGAAGAGGGCCTTCGCTTCTGGTACGAGATGGCCCAGGCCGAGGACACCCGGCGGATGCTCGCCCGCGGCGCGGAGAACAACTCCTTGCTCAAGGAAGTCGATCAGGCGCTGAAAGACAACCCGCTTCCGCCGTTTTCGGTGCTGGCCAAGTATCTCGCCCCCAGTGGGGCGATGATGGTGAGCGACGAGACGGGCTATCACTACATGTCGTTCACGCTCAAGCGCGAAGACTAGGCGCGCCAACGACTCGTTGCGGGCGCCACGCCCCGCGTGGGCGTGCTTTCGTTCGCCCCTCTCCACGCTAGCAGCGCGTGATTGCTCTGGCCCACTGCCGCCAAGTTCGATAGCTTCCGCATAATTGCAACTGGTTCGCCCATGGAGGGGCTAATGAACAGGCTTTCAGCGCTTCTCTTGGCCATCGTCGCCGCGGGGATCGGCGCTTTTCTCGTCCAAAGCGGCGCGATCAAGGGGCTCTCGATACCTGGGCTGGGTGCGCTCCCCGGCATCAATCTGGGCGGCGGCAACACCACGCTTAACGGCAATGTCCCTCCGCGCCTCGGCGATACGATTCGCGTCGCCACATGGAACATCCAGGCCTTCGGCGAGTCCAAGCTCCAGGACCCCGCGGCGATGAACATCATCGTGCAGGTCCTCCGCAACTTCGACGTCATCGCCATCCAGGAAATCCGCGCGATTAACCAGGACGTTGTGCTGGACCTGGTCAATCAGCTCAACGCCGGCGGCCAGCACCATTACGACTACGTGCTCGGCCCCCGCCTTGGCCGCACGACGAGCAAAGAGCAATACGCCTTCATCTTCGACATGGCCAGCATCGAGGTCGATCGCCAACAACTCTACACGCTCGAAGACAAGGACGATCTTCTGCACCGCGAGCCGCTCGTCGGCTGGTTTCGGGCTCGCCTGGCGCCGGAGCAGTCGCAGCTCGCCTTCACTTTCTCGCTCGTCAACGTCCACACCGACCCCGACGAAGTCGATCGCGAGCTGGACGTGATGGACGACGTACTGTTTGCCGTGCAAGGCGACAGCCGGCATGAGGACGACACGATCCTGCTCGGCGATTTCAACGTCAACGACCGCAACCTGCGGCAGCTTGGCAAGGTGAATGGCCTGGCCTGGGTCGTCAGCAACACGCCCACCAACACCCGCGGCAGTGCCCAGTACGACAACATGTTCTTTCTCCGCGCCGCGACTCCCGAGTTCACCGGCCGTGGCGGCGTGTACGACTATCTCCGCGAATTCAACCTGAGCATCGACCAGGCCCTCAAAGTCTCCGACCATCTGCCGGTCTGGGCCGAGTTCAGCGCCATTGAAGGGGGCCGCCCCGGCCCCGTCGCCTCGCGGCCAGGCAGCTTCCCGACGGAGTAAAGTCCTGTAGCCGAACTCGCCAGAGTTCGGGCTGTCACGCGCAGCACGTCCCGAAGTCTGGCGACTTCGGCTACGATTGGCGCATGGCCCGGCAAGAATCTGACCGCGAGGACCTCCTGCGCGAGGCGACGGCACTCGTCGAGCGGGCAGAGCTTAAGATCCCGGATGAGCCCGAGACGGTCACCGTCGGCTTTCGCCGCGATGGCTCGCTGAGCGTCTTCTTCGGCGGCCAGACGGTATACCAGTTCAACGCGGCCGGCCAACTGCGCCGGGCCTACGCCGATGAGCTGCTCTACAAGGCCGAGCGCGGGCGGCTTGTTTCTCTTCGCCGCGAGCGGACCCAGTCCGAGGTCGCCCTGGTGCGCCGCGAGTTGCCCGATGTCGAAGCCGCCAGCTTCCTGACGGCTGCCCAAAACCGCCTCGCCCAATTGAGCCAATCGCTGGAAAGGGGCCAATTCCAGGTCCTTGGCAAGGTGCCGGCCGATTCGCAAGTCGTGGACGACGCGCGCCTGTGGCTCCAAGCGCTCCCTCCGTCGCTCGCCATCGCTGCCAGGCCGAACGTGTAGCGGAACTCGCCAGAGTTCCGGGGTCTCGGGCTCAGTGCCAGAAGTCTGGCGACTTCCGCTACGAAACGAAGTCCACCTGCTGGACCGGTTGTTTGGCGTGCGCTTCTCGGTCAGCTACGATAGCGGGCATTCCTCCCTCCGCCTGGAGCTGCGATCATGCCGCGGACCTTCGTCACCTTCATTGCCCTGCCGTTTCTGCTCGTAGGTTCCGCAATCGCCGCCGACGGCAATCGGCTGGCCTATCTCGACGGGCCGCTCGACCCGTATTATCCGCACCGCGACTTTCCCAAGCTGATCACGCCGCAGTGGGTCGGCGAGGAAGGGGTCGAGTGCGTCGTCACGCTGGCCATCGACGACATGCGCGAGAGCGCCAAGTACGAGGCCTTCCTGCGGCCGATTCTCGATCGGCTCAAGAAAATCGACGGCCGGGCCGCGGTGTCGATCATGTCCTGCCGGGTCGATCCGGCCGATCCGCAGCTTCAGGTGTGGCTCAAGGAAGGACTGTCGATTGAGGTCCACACCTACGATCACCCCTGCCCCTGTCTCCAGGACGGTGGCCTAGTGAAGGCCAAAGAAACCTATGACAAGTGTGTCGATCTGATGAACCAGATTCCCGGCAACAAACCGGTGGCGTTTCGCATGCCCTGCTGCGACAGCAAAAACACCCCCAGCCCGCGATTCTGGGCCGAGGTGTTCAACAAGACGACCGAGAAGGGCAACTTCCTGCAACTCGACAGCAGCGTCTTCAACATCATCACCAGCAAAGACAACGACTTGCCCAAAGAAATTACGCAGCTGCCTGACGGCACCGAACGCTTCCGCCGCTACGTGCCGTTTGCGAACTTCGTCAACACGATCGAGGACTATCCCTATCCCTATGTGATCGGCGGCATGTGCTGGGAGTTCCCGTGCGTCGTCCCCAGCGACTGGTCGGCCCAGCACGTCCAAAAGCCCAACAACCCCGACACGGTCCGCGACTGGAAGCTGGCCCTCGACGCCTGTGTCCTCAAGCAGGGCGTCTTCAATCTCGTCTTTCACCCGCACGGTTGGATTCGCAATGACCAGATCGTCGAGCTGATCGACCACGCGGTGGCCAAACACGGGAAGAAAGTGAAGTTTTTGACGTTTAAGGAGTGCGCGGAGCGGCTCAACAAAAACTTGCTCTTGGCAAATGCTCTACGCGACAACGCTGGGCGGCCGGCGCATGTCGTTGTGTGCGAAAACAACAATGACAACTTTCTGGACGTCTATTCGTTGAGTGAGGGTAAGGGTCTAAAGCTACGCCAGTGGAAATCGACCAGCAAGGAATGGCGAGAAATCGATTTTGACAGTGGAGATGAATGGTGGACAGATTTATTCGTCGCCGATGCCGCTAAACGTTCCTCACTTTTCCGTGACCTCGACAACGATGGAGCGACGGAGGGCATCATTGGAATGCCCAACGGTCAGGCAGTCCGCATCGTCAGCACGGTTGGTGCCAAGCCGCCAAACAGGATTCGTCGTCTCTATTTCGGTTTGCCCGCTCGGACTGAATTCGATCCAACGAAAGAAAACGGTCTCCGCCTGATCGACATTAACGCCGATGGCAAGCTCGATTGCCTGTTCTCCAACCACGAACGGTACTCGCTCCACCTCTTCAAGGACATGAAAGAAGGCTGGTCGATCAAAGTCATCGACGGCGTGCGCGGGCGGGCGGAGGGGAACATTGGGCCGGAGATTCCGCCGTTTGTCCGGGCCGACGGGACGAACAATGGGGCCTGGTTCCATTCGGGCGCGCTGTGGCTAATGAACGAGGACACGTGGCGATTGCCGGACAATGTGTTCAAGCTGACGTTTGCAGAGATGCTGGGGAAGGCGAGCGGGAGGCGTGAGCCTCCCGATGGCGCGGCCCCGCAGCCTGCTCCCGCGCCGCAAAAGGCGAGCGGGGGGCGTGAGCCCCCTGAGGCAAAGCGGCCAGGAATCGGGAGCCAGGAGCCAGGGACCAGGGGCCAGGAGCCAAAGAGCGTTCTTCGCCGCGTTGTCCAAGTCGCTCAGCAAACAATCGCTCCTCCCCAGTCGCCCAAACTCGAATTCACCCCGCCGAAATCGCCCGCGGAATCGCTTGCCGCGTTGCACGTCCGGCCTGGCATGAAGGTCGAGTTGGTCGCCGCGGAGCCGCTGATTGTCGATCCAGTGGCCTTCGATTGGGGACCGGACGGCCGGCTGTGGGTCGTCGAGATGCACGACTATCCCAGCGGCATCACGTGGCGGAAGGAAGCAGATGAATTCGGCAAGCCGGGCGGGCGGGTCAAAGTGCTCACCGACACCGACGGCGACGGCCGCTACGACAAGGCCGATACGTTTCTCGATGGACTGCCGTTTCCGACCGGCGTAAAGGTCTGGCGGAAGGGAATTCTGGTCACCGCCGCGCCGTCGATTTTCTACGCGGAGGATACCAACGGCGACAACAAGGCCGACGTGCGCACGACGCTCTATCAGGGTTTCGGCGAAGGGAACCAGCAGCACCGGGTGAACGGCTTGCGGTGGGGGCTGGATAACTGGCTGTATGTCGGCAACGGGGATAGCGGGGGGATCATTAAGTCGATCGGGGCTCTAAGTGGTCCGCTCGGTCCGCGAGCGGAAGACGGCACACGGAGTGTGCCTACAACTTTGGAAGTCAACGTCAATGGCCGCGATCTGCGAATCCGCCCCGACACGGGCGAGATCGACGGCCAATCAGGCCAGACGCAATTCGGCCGCGAGCGCGACGACTGGGGGAACTGGTTCGGCGGCAACAACAGCAATCCCATGTGGCACTACACGCTCGAAGACCACTATCTCCGCCGCAATCCGCATGTCGCCCCGCCCGCCGTACGCAAACAGGTGAGCGTGTCGCCCGGGGCGGCCCCTGTCTATCCGCGGAGCCATACGCTGGCCCGCTTCAACGACTACGGCATGGCCAACCGCTTCACGTCGGCGTGCAGCCAGATGATCTATCGCGACGAGCTGCTCGGGCCGGAGTTTGCCGGCAATATGTTCGTCTGCGAGCCGGTGCATAACCTCGTGAGCCGCGAGATCGTCTCGCCGCAGGGGACGACGTTTACCGGCCGGCGGGCGGCCGACGAACAGACGAGCGAGTTTCTGGCCTCCGAGGACAACTGGTTCCGGCCGAGCATGGTCCGCACGGGGCCGGACGGGGCCCTGTACGTCGCCGACATGTACCGCTTCGTGATCGAGCATCCGAAGTGGATTCCCGTCGACATGCAAAAGCAGATTCCCGACATGCGGGCCGGAGAGGACAAAGGCCGGATTTATCGCATTTATCCCGAAAGCACGAAGCCGCGGCCGATCGCCCGGCTCGACAAGCTCGATACGGCGGGCTTGGTCGCCGCGCTCGACTCGCCGAACGGCCCACAGCGGGATTTGGCCCAGCAGATGCTGCTGTGGCGGGCCGATAAGGGGGCAATTGAGCCGCTGGTGAAGATGGCCAAGCAATCGAAGCGCCCTCAGGCCCGGCTGCAAGCGCTGTGTACGCTCGACGGACTGAGTCAGCTTTATGGCGAAGGCAGCCTGCCCGACGAGCTACTTATCGCGGCGATGAGCGACGACCACCCGGGCGTTCGCCGGCATGCGGTCCGTATGTCGGAACTCCGCTTGGATAAAAGCGCCCTGATCCAGGAGGTGATGCGGCGGGCAGACGATCTCGATCCGCAAGTGAAGTTGCAGGTGGCGTATTCGCTGGGAGCCGCGACGTGCAACTCGTGCGGAGTGAAACTGGGCAAGCTGCTCGTGGCCAATCAGGACGATCCCTACTTGGTGGCTGCTGGCCTGAGTTCCATCCGGGCGGACAATCTGGCTGAGGTTCTGGCGGCGGTCATGGCGTCGGACAACGGCGGCGCGAGCGATCAACTCCGCGAGCGGCTGCTGACCATGGCGGCCCGCATGGGCGACGACCAGGTGCTGAACAATTCCTTGGCGAAGTTGTTCGATCGCGACGCCAACGACTTTGACGCGGGTCGCCTGGCCGGCGTGGTTGCCGTGCTCGACTCGCTCGACCGGCGGAAAGCCGCGCTCACTCAGACGCTGGACGACGCCAATCGCAAGAATCTCGCGTGGCTGACCGACCAGTGGCGGAAGGGAATCAAGTCGAAGCACGAAGCGGTTCAGCTCGACAAGTTCCCGCAAGCAACAGTCGCGGTCGCCCTCTTGGCCCGCGGTCTCGATGACCAGGGAGCCGACGACCTCGCGCTGCTCGCCGGCCTGCTCGATGCGCGGACTCCCCCCGCGCTGCAAGCCGCCGCAGTGACGGCCCTCGCGCGGACGGGCAAAGCCGAAGTGCCGGGCTTGCTATTGGCCGGCTGGGCGTCGCACACGCCGGCCGTTCGCGGCCAGATTCTCGATACGCTGATCGGTTGCGAAACGTGGACCGGCGCGCTACTCGAGGCGGTGGAGAAGGGAACGATTTCAGCCAGCCAGGTCGATGCCCGCCGCCGGCAGCAGCTCGCCATGTCCAAGAGCGACGCCGTTCGAACGCGGGTCGAAAAAGTGCTGGCCGGCTCGCTCAATTCGAATCGGCAGCAGGTCGTCGAGCAGTATTTGAAGGCGACGAGCAATCACAAGGCCGACGCCACGAGCGGCAAGGCGGTCTTTGCCAAGCGGTGCGCGAATTGCCATCGGCTGGAAGGGGTCGGCCATGTCGTCGGTCCCGATCTGGCCGCCCTTAACAACCGCTCACGCGACGCAATGTTCGTGGCGGTGCTCGATCCCAGCCGGGCTGTCGAGGACCGCTACCTCGACTACGCGGTGCGAACCGTCGATGGCCAGACGCTGACCGGCATGTTGCGCGAGGAAACGGGGACGAGCATCACGCTGGCTGCGGCGGAGGGAAAGACGGCGACAATCCTGCGAAGCGAGATCGAGCGGCTGCAGTCGAGCGGCAAGTCGCTGATGCCGGAAGGGGTGGAGAAAGACATCACGCCGCCGGAGTTGGCCGACCTGGCGGTCTACATGGCAAGCAATTCGCCGCCCCCCAAGCAGCTCGCGGGCAACCGGCCCGAGGTCGTGCGGCCCTTCGTCGATGGGTCGCTGCGCCTCGTGGCGATCAGCGCCCGGGTCTATGGCCCGAGCATCGTGCTGGAAGAGAAACACCGCAACCTGGGGTGGTGGAGCAGCGAGGAGGATTATGCCGCCTGGTCGTTCGACGGCGCCCAGGAGCGCGAGTACCGCGTCATGCTCTATTACGCCTGCGACGACGCCGTTGCGGGCAACAGCGTGCTGGTAAGCGTGGCCGGCCAGACGGTCGGCGGCGCGATCAAGGGGACCGGGAGCTGGGATCACTATGGCAGCAAGGACTGCGGCGTCGTCAAACTGCCCGCCGGCGCGGGGGAGCTGACCGTGCGCAGCGAAGGCCCCATCAAAGGGGCCCTGCTCGATCTGCGCGAGGTGCGCCTGGTGCCGGTCGGGAAAGAGTGAGGGAATTGGACGGAGTGACGGAGAGACAGAGGTCCCCCTAGCCCTAGTCCCCAGCCCTAGTCCCCAGCCCTAGCCCCTATCCCACAACCCTTAACGGCTGCGGCTCGAGTTGGCCGGTCAGGCAAGATTGGAGGACTTTTTCGATCCGGCTGTTGAGTCGTTCGAGCTCGTCCAGCAGCTCGTTTTGCCGGGCGTCAAGCTCTTCCAGCAAGGAAATACGGGGAGCGTCGCTGGCCATGGCGTGGGTCAGTGCACGGGGGTAGAGAAACGTGCCGCTGGGTGAAATCGGCGGGCGGCACGGCGGGACAACAGCGAGGCAGGCGGAGGTCGCGTTAGCGAAGCGCGGCAAGATTGAGCGGATATGCCCGATTTGCATCTTGCCGCGGCGCGCGGTAGTGTGGCGGCTTCGCGAGCGGCCTGGAAAGGAACCGGCTGTTAGAACATAATTCCTGGTGGACATTCCCACCTGCAAGAAGACATCCTGGACACGAACTCTGGAGCACAAGTAATGCGACGCTCGACCAACGTCCCGGCGGCCGGTACCTCGCGACGGGCTTTTTTGCGGAATAGCTCCTTGATGGTCGCGGGAGGGGCAATTGCCGCCAGCCAGGTCCAGATCGCCAAGGCCGCTCATGCGTTCGGCAGCGACACGATCAAGATTGGTATGGTCGGCTGCGGCGGGCGCTGTACGCAAGCGGTGCAGCAGGCCATGAACACAACCGGCGGCGAGATCAAGCTGGTAGCGATGGCCGATGCGTTCGAAGATCGGCTCAAGCAGTCGCTCCGCGGCCTGTCGAGCCAGAAGCCGAAAAACGTCGATGTGCCGGCCGACAAGCAGTTCGTCGGACTCGACGCGTACAAGGGTGTGATGGCGTCGGATTGCGACATCGTGTTCATGGCGACGCCTCCCGGTTTCCGCCCGCTGCACTTTGCGGCAGCAATCGCGGCTGGCAAGCACGTCTTTGCCGAGAAACCGGTGGCCGTCGATCCGGCGGGCGTGCGGAAGTTCCTGGCGGCGAACGAGGAGGCGCGGAAGAAGGGGCTGGCGGTGGCGATCGGCCTCCAGCGGCGTCACGAGCGGAAGTACATGGCGACGGTCAAAGCGATCCAGGAAGGGGCGATTGGCGACATTGTGCTGGCACGGGCCTACTGGAATGGGGACAAGCCGTGGTGGCGGCCGCGGCAGGACGGCCAGACGGAAATGCAGTATCAAATGCGGAACTGGTACAACTTCAATTGGGTTTGCGGCGATCACATCGTCGAGCAGCACATTCACAACCTCGACGTCATCAACTGGATCAAGAACGACTATCCGGTGTCGGCCCAGGGGCAGGGCGGCTGTCAGCTCTATACGGGCAAGGAGTACGGCGAGATTTACGATCATCACTTCGTCGAGTTCAAGTACGGCGACGGCACGGTGATGCTCAGCCAGTGCCGTCATCAAACGGACACCTGGAATTCCGTCAGCGAGCATTGCCACGGCACCAAGGGATATGCCGACGTGAGCGGCTCGAAGATTTATGACCCCGACGGCAAGATGATCCACGACTTTGGCAAGCTCGGCGGCGATGGCCACCAGCAGGAGCATCACGACCTGTTCGCCGACATCCGGGCCGGGAAGATCGCCGACGAGGGCGAATGGGGCGCCAAGAGCACGATGACCGCGGTTCTCGGCCGAATGGCAACCTATTCGGGCCAGGTTATCCGCTGGGAAGACGCGATGAAGTCGGAGCTGGTGATTTCCCCCGTCGAAAACTACACGAGCTTTGACGATGAGCCACCGGTCAAGCCCGACGCGAACGGCTACTATGCCCGCCCAGTGCCGGGGAAGACGAAGGTCATATAAAGAACGGCACTACCTACTTCCCTGCCGCACGAAGGCCGCCCAATACGCCCCCGACGTTGCCGTGCACTTCAGACGTCGCCCGCACGACGATGCAACGGAGCGGTGCATAATAGACGATCGTGCCCGGGCCGCCGTTGGTATCCCAGAATGCCGGGTTGATCGTCTGCTCGATCAGGTCCACCAAGTCTTGCCCATAGTCGGGAGGGCCCGCGCGTCCACCGAAACCGAACAGATAACCAGGGCCCCCTTGCGATTGGTCCAGCATCGCCAGACTGTCGGCGAGGCTGTCCGCCGCGGCGAGCGAGGTGGCATCAGCCGCCGCGAGCACATCCAGCGGTTGGGCCGATTTTGGGTCGCGCTTCTCGCCAGATGCGACGCTGTCGCCAGATAACCCGCTGGCCGACCTTGCAATCTGCTGCTTCAACTCCGTCTGTACCCGCCTCAGCCGCGACCACAAGCGCACGCGATACTCGGCCAGCGTATCGCTGTTGGCATATCGCGAATCGCGCAAAATCTCGCCGTGCAGCTCGCACATCCGCCGCACAATCTCGGCTTTGGCGGCTGGCTCCTTGGCCTGCGCCTCGCGCCGTAATAGATCGCTGATCTCGCCTTGAATGGCGTGAAATGGCCGCAACTCTTCGGTGAGTTTTGCAGACTCCCGATCGGCACCCAGAATTGCCAGACAAAGGACCGTGACCTGAACCATGGCAGACGCCTTTCCTACCCGGCTTGCGCGGTGCCCCCACCGGCCAGCCACAGCCATCAGCATAGCACTTTCGCCCTGGCAGGAAAAGAAAACTTGGTCAAAGCCCTGTCGCCTTCGCCCTCGTCCTC
>JAKEHX010000219.1 GCA_022614795.1 Planctomycetaceae bacterium
GATCCCCTTTAACGATTTGATTCTCCGCATGATGCGCGTCGCGGGGGCCGTTGCATGATCTTGCCCATATTCGACGGCACACGGAGTGTGCCTACTACTTGGATGCGCGTCGCGGGGGCCGTTGCATGAGCCTGGCTGTTCCCATCGCGCTGGCCTGGGCCGCGCTCGCGGTGCCGATTGTCATTTTCTATATCCTCAAAATCCGCCTGCGGCAGGTCCCCGTTTCGACGACGATCTTCTGGCAGCAGATTTACGACGAGAAGCGGCCCCGCTCGATCTGGCAGATACTGCGGCACCTCGTGTCGCTCCTGGTGCAGCTCCTTTTGCTGATCCTGCTCGTGCTGGCGCTGGCCCAGCCGTTCTTCTCGTGGGAGATCCTCCAGGCCCGGCGGCTGGTGCTGGTGGTCGATAACTCGGCCAGCATGAAGGCCAGCGACGTCGCGCCGTCGCGGCTCGATGCGGCCTGCGAGATCGGACGCTCGATCATCTCCGGCCTGCGGCTGCGGGATGAAATGGCGATCGTCGCCGCCGGCACGCAGCCGCGAGTGGTGTGCGGCCTGACCGATCACGAGCGCACGCTGCAGACGGCGCTGGCCGGCATCCAGCCAGGCGACGGCCCGACGCAAGTGGCGGCAGCGGTCGCCCTTGGCAAGCGCCTGCTGGGGGACGCGAAGCACGGCCGTGTGATCGTGCTGTCTGACGGCTGCTTCGAGGGGAGCGAGAAATTGCTCGAAGACAAGCTGGTGGAAATGCGGACCGTCGGCACGCGGGCCGGCAACGTGGGGATCACCAATTTCCAGGTCCGCCGCAGCCTCATCGACCCGATCGGCTATGAGATTCTGACCGAAGTGACCGCCGCCACCGACGAGCCGGTCGAATGCCGGCTGGAGATCGACCTGAACGACGCCCCGGTAGATGTCATTCCGCTCAACCTCAAGCCAGGAGAGACCTGGACGAAGGCCATAGAAAAGACATCAGTTGAAGGAGGGCGACTGACCGCGCGGATAGTAGCAGGCACACTCCGTGTGCCGTCCGGCAACGGTACACGGAGTGTGCCTGCTACTTTTGACAAGTTGCCCGCCGACGATTCCGCCGTCGCCCTGCTCCCTCAGCGGCGCGAACAGAAAGTCGTGCTGGCCGGGCAAACGAACCTGTTCCTGCGGAAATCGCTGGAGGTCAATGCGCTGGTGAGTCTGGAGCTGGCCGCCAAGATGCCCGAGCAATTCGCAGCCGGCACACTCTACGTCTTTCACCGCCAGGCGCCTGCCAAATTGCCCGTCGGGAACATCCTGGTCATCGACCCCGAAGGGCCGACCGACCTGTGGCAGGTCGGCGAGCGATTGGAAAATCCGATCGTCACCAGGCAAGAGGCCGATTCGCCCCTGCTGGCTCACGTGCGGCTGGACAACGTCCTGATGCCCGAGGCCCGCAAGCTGACGCCGGCTGAGGGGCATGTCCCGCTGGTCACGGCCCTCTCGGGCGACCCGCTCTATTTTTCGATCGACCGGCCCGGACAGAAGGTGCTGGTCCTGACGGTGAACCTCGACCAGGGGGACCTGACGTTCCGCACGGCCTTTCCGATCATGATCACCAACGCCCTGGGCTGGTTCGCCGGCCAGGCGGGCGAGCTGCGCGAGTCGCTGGCGGCGGGAGCGGTCACCGAGATTGAGTTGCCGCCGGGCGAAGCCAACGCTTCACCGCTGGTCCTTCGCTCGCCATCGGGCCGCACGCGTCCGCTGCCGGCGGGACTTGCGAAAACCTCAATCGGGCCGCTTGATGAATGCGGCGTGTGGGAAGTAGTAGGCACACTCCGTGTGCCGTCCTCTGCTGATAGCAGCGCAGCGAGTGTGCCTACTACGACTGACGACGGCACACGGAGTGTGCCTACTACTTTGGCCTGCAATCTGGCCAATCGCAGCGAAAGCGATCTGCGCGTCCCGGAGAAATTGCTGGCGGCGAATTCGACGGCGACGACCGCTGCCAGCTGGCTCTCGCGGCCGGTCTGGTTTTACCTGGTGGCCCTGGCCTGGGCCTTGGCGGCGACCGAGTGGTTCCTCTATCAAAGGCGCTGGATCAGTTGATGGACGAGTCCGCATTTGCCATCGAGCTGACGCATCCGCTGCGGCTGGTCTGCCTCGCGGCCCTGCCGGTGCTCGTCTATTACTTCTACCGCAGCCTGGTCGATTTCCCGCGCTGGCAGCGGTGGATTTCGCTGGGAATGCGAGCGGTCATCGTGATTCTGCTGGTGCTCGCACTGGCGGGACTGACGTTGCTGCGGCCGACCCGCGAGCAGTTCGTCATCTTTGCGGTGGACGAAAGCACGAGCGTGGGAGACGAGTCGGCCGCCGCTGCCCGGAAGTTTGTGGAGGACGCACTGACCAAGGCCGGCGGCAATCGATTCGCCGTCCTGCCGTTTGCCAAGGAGCCCGGCAAATTGGCGGCAGCTGTAGCACCCCCACCGCCGGACGCCAGCGCCGACCAGACTGCGACCACTGGTCGCGGCTATGCAGACGGCACCGATATCGCGGCCGCCCTGGAAGCAGCAATCGCCTCCCTGCCGCCCGGCTTTGTGCCGAGCGTCGTGCTCCTGAGCGACGGGAATGAAACGACCGGCAGTGCCCTGCGAGCCGCTTTGCAGGGGGGCACGCCGATTTCCACGCTGCCGCTGCCGACACGCATCGATCCCGAGGTGCAGGTCTCGGCCGTCAATCTCCCGGCCCAGGTCCGCCAGGGTGAGCCGTTTTATGTTGAGGTGGTGATCGACGCCAATCACGACGACGAAGGGGTCGTGACGGTGTATCGCGGTCCGCACCAGGTCGTCAGCGAGAAGCGGGCGATCAAGCAGGGGGAGAACCGCTTCCGCTTTCAGCAAACGGTGACGAGCGAGCGGCTGGCCCACTATTCGGCCCGCGTGCAATCGCTGGCCAGCGACACCTTGCTCGATAACAACGCCGACAGCGGCCTCGTGTTCACCTCGGGCAAGCCGAGGGTGCTGATCGTCGAAAGCGATCCCAAGCTGCTCCGCGAGCTGACCTTCGCCCTGGAGCAGGAAGACATCCAGGTCGATCTGCGGCCGCCGACCGGCATGCCCGAGTCGCTCGCCGACCTGCAAAACTACGAACTCTTGATTTTGTCGAACGTGCCGGCCACGGCCCTCACACAGCGGCAGATGGAGGTCGCGCGGACCTACGTGCAAGACCTCGGCGGCGGCTTCATGATGCTCGGCGGCGAGCAATCGTTCGGCCTGGGAGGCTATTACAAGTCGGTCCTGGAGGAAATCCTGCCGGTCCGCAGCGACTTCGAGAAGGAGAAGGAGAAGCCGAGCCTGGCGATGGCCCTGGTGATCGACAAGTCGGGCTCGATGAGCGGCGACAAGGTCGAGATGGCCAAATCGGCCGCCCGCAGCGCCGTCGAGCTGTTGGGCAACAGCGACCAGGTCGGCGTGATCACGTTCGACGGCGACACGTATGTCACCAGCGAGATGCAGTCGGCCTCGAACAAGGGACGGATCAGCGACGAGATCAGCCGCATCGAAGCGGGGGGCGGCACGGTGATGTATCCGGCGATGGAGCGGGCCTATGAAATGCTCGTGGCGACGCCGGCGCGGCTGAAGCACGTGATCATGCTCACCGATGGCATCTCCTCACCGGGCGACTTTCAGGGCCTGGCGGCGACGATGCAGGCGGCGCGGATCACTGTCTCGACCGTGGCAGTCGGCAGCGATTCGGACACTGATCTTTTGGAAGAAATCGCCCGCACTGGCCAGGGGCGGTATTACCTGACCGAGGACCCGGCCGCCATTCCGCAAATTTTTGCCAAAGAGACAGTCACCGCGAGCAAAAGCGCCATCGACGAGCAGCCGTTCGTGCCGCAGGTCGTCCGGACGACGCAGACGTTTGCCGATATCGACCTGGAAAACGCCCCGTTTCTCTTGGGTTATGTAATGACCCGCCCCAAGCCGACGTGCGAGGTGATCCTGGCCAGCGAGAAGGGGGATCCGCTTTTGGTCTGGTGGCGATACGGCCTGGGGATGACGGTCGCGTTTACGTCCGATGCCAAGAGCCGCTGGGCGGCGGAGTGGGTTTCCTGGCCCGGCTATTCGAAGTTCTGGGCCCAGCTCGTGCGGCAGACGATGCGGAAGAGCGACGCCAAGGGGGTCGCGGTGGATATTGTGCAGCGCGGCGGCCGGGCGACGCTGACGCTCGACGCGGCCGATCCGGCTGGGCGGTTCATCAACGGCGCCCAAACCCAGCTCACGCTGATCGACCCGCAACTGGCCACCAAGAGTGTGCCGCTGGCGCAGACGGCCCCGGGACGTTACGTCGCCCAGTTCGACACGCCCCTTTCCGGGCCCTATCACGTCGAGCTGACGCAGAAAGTCGGCGGGCAGGTGCTCTACCAGCAATCGCGCGGGTTGACGGTCGGCTACAGCGACGAGTTGCGGCTGCGGCCGGCGAACGAGGCCCTGCTCAAGTCGATCGCCGAAGTCTCCGGCGGCAAGTATCAACCGAAACCCGAAGACGCCTTTGCCCCGACAACCCGCACGGCCCAGCGTCCCACGCCCCTTTGGCCGTGGCTGGTGACAGCCGCGGCGATCGTCCTGGTGCTTGACGTGGCGCTACGGCGGATTGATTTGAGCCTGATCTTCGGCCGCAAGCGTGCCGTGCCGACGACTGCCCGTCCAACTTCGCCGGCTGGCGGCCCGGTCAGGGCAGAAAGCAAACGACGGAAGGGCGTTCAAATTTGAAATGCGTAAGCGGCCATTGGGTCGTGACAAGTTAATGGAGCCGCGGGCCACACACCCCAACAGTTGCGCCAGCCATAGATCTTTGCGGCTTCTCTGGCGGGGCGCGATTGACGTGGACCGCTCGCGGCATGCTTGGCTAAATTGGCGGCAGAATGGAGGGCGGGGCAACGTTCCCATTTTCGTTACGCGATTTGGTGTGATCGTCCCTCGGACATATTCCTTCGGTTTCCGACTCCTCCAATCCCCTTGGTCGCCCTATCTCGTCTTCAGCCAGGAATGCGTCGGCAATCAAGTGCAAGTCGCACAACATGGTCAATTCCTTATCCAAAAGCCCGGATGCCAGCGCTGTCGCTCATTTAGAGCATTGCCGTGAGCCGCTCAAAACGGCCAGCAAGTTTTGCCGTGGTCGCCAACCTAGAGGAATAGTCGTTAACCTGGAGGAATACCCGACAAATGGCGGTTGGGATTAGAAATGCTGCCCATTCCCTAGCACTTGTTCGCCTGTTTCCGGCTTTCCACAAACGCAGCCAGGTCCGCGGGTCGATGCGCACTGAAAACGAAATGGGGATAAGTCGGGCTAAGGGTAAATCGCGGAAGGGCGGCTAAGTCGCTCTTGGCGGGCCTCCTCGTCGGCTTCCGCAGGGCTTACGCATCGATTTGTGGACGCAACTGCTTAGCCTGTGGGGATTTGCAATAAATCGGCATACCGGTGTTGGACAAATCGTCGCGAGTGCGCC
>JAKEHX010000220.1 GCA_022614795.1 Planctomycetaceae bacterium
ATCTGCGGGACGTAGTCGAGCACCTCATCTGCGCTGCGGACAGCAAGCGTCGCGGGACCATCGAGGCGGCCGGCGCGAAGGGCCGTCAGCCGCTGCACCGCCGGGGCACAAAGCGCGCTGGCCGCGGCGATATAGACCGTTTCCGTTGGCAGGGCCACGACCTTCCCCTCCACCAAAGCCTGAACGGCCCGGTGGACAGCATCGCGCGGATCATCCGCGGCAGTCGTGTCAATCACCAGAGGAGGCATGCCCGAAACCGAGTCCTTGGGCGGGGCGAGTCGAAGCGCGCTATTGACGTAATCCCATAATTTTCAGCGACTTACGTCCAGCGGTCAAGTGCGCGGACCGCGATAAGGGAAAACTGGCGGATTTTTCACGCCACTAATGTCGCTCAGCCGGTGGCCTAGGACTGAAACCTCGCCGTAAAGACAACCGCTTCCATGTTGTCCGCGGCAGCTTCGAAGAAGACTTGCAAGTCTTGCAGGACAATCCAGTGCTGCATGAACTCCTTCTCGCCGATAGGCAGCTTGTAGCTGTTGCGATTGAGGGCGAGGAACTTCTGGCGGAATTCGGCCTCGTCCACTTCGGCGAGGGCGTCGGCGACGAAGCGCGTCATGTCGGGCCGGATCAGTACGGCGGTATGATCCGCCCCCTTGTGCAACTGCTTGCCGCCGAGGATCGCATGATTCAGAGGAAAGTCGCCGGCGGTCGGATCGAGCTCGCCCTCCGTCAAACAGCGATGCAAGCCGTCCCAGGCAGTGCCGCAATCGAGCAGGCGGCCGCTCTTCTTCATGTCGGGCAAGGCCTTCAATTCCTCCAGGAACTTGAGGATCTCCTGATCTTCCTTGAGGCTGAATAGCCGTTTGGCGTGTTCACGTCCGAGAGCAATGTGATAGCCGCGTCCGACCACCGAAGCACCTGGTTCCTTGAATTGGGAGAATTCAGAATTCCGTCTTTTACTTCTAACTCGCCTCAACCTTGAACTTTGAACTTTAAACCTTGAACTGACTCACCGCCACAGATTGTCGTCACCGAATGGATGTGCCGGACCGGCCAGCTTCGGCCGCGGCAGGACTTTGAGTACCGCCGTCGCCAGCCGCAAGTCTTCCTTGGTCGTGATTTTCAGGTTCATGGGCGAGCCGGGAACGATCGTCACCTTGTGTCCGAGCCGTTCGACGAGTTGCGCGTCGTCGGTTGCCGCCTCTTTGCCGCGGCGGGCGTAGGCGTCAACCAGTAGCTGCCGCCGAAAAACCTGGGGCGTTTGGGCCTCCCAAAGTCCATCGCGCGAAAGCGTCTCCTGCACCACCTGATCGCTGCCGGCCCGTTTTACCGTGCCGCTGATCGGCAAGGCCAGCAGGGCGGCTCCGGTTTTTGCAGCGGCGGCGAAGACGGCGTCGATCCACTCCTCGGCCAGGCAGGGGCGGGCGGCATCGTGCACGGCCACATATTCGATCTCGGCGGACACACGGGCCAGGGCCGCGGCCACGGAATCCGCTCGCTCCGTGCCCCCATCGACCAGCTCGATGCCCAGCAGTGCGGCATTGGCGCCAAGTTTCGACTGCACCGTCTCCCGGTCCTCCGGCGCGATGACGAGCAAGGTCTGCTTGACGTCGTTGCGATTGGTGAACTTCTCGGCGGCGTGCAGCCAGACCGGCCTCCCTTCCAGGGGCACAAACGGCTTCTTGTAGTAAGCGTCGCGGAAGCGGCTGCTCTTGCCGGCTGCCGGAAGAATGACGGCAAACGTGGGCACGATGGGCGGGTCCTGCGGGACGAACTCCGAGGGAGCGCCTATTTTGTGCCGGCGCGTCGCGCGGCGTCAAGCGAATCCCGTATTCGGTAGTGATATATCACTACCCCGTATTCAAGACGGTCCGTGTCACGCCTCGTACTTCATCAGGATTTCGTCGGGGTGCAGGCCGGCGACGCTGGCGAAGCCGCCGCCGGCGATTTTCGCGCCCAGGTCGTTCATCGACCGGAAATAGCGGTCGGAGGGACGCCGGCCCGTCAATTCGCGGGCCAGCTCCTGGCATACCACGTCGGCCGCCATCCGCACCGTCTCGTCGTTCTGCTTGGCAGCGTACAGACTGGTCGTGAGCATGACCACCAGTTTCTGCACGCGGCTGGACAACTCGCTCATGCGGCATTGGCGGTCGGCCAGCTTCAACTGGTGCTTGCGCATCGTGGCGCTGATCTCCAGCGGCAGCGACTGGAGGCCGCGAATCGCCACCAGGGCGTGTTCGCGAAGATTGTCGGGCATCGGCCCCAGCTCGGTCCGCCACTTGTTTGCGAAGCTTTCGCCCAGCCACCACATGCCGTAGGGGACGAGGGCCTTTCGCAGCTTCCAGGCGTGCATAGGATTGGCCGGGCTGAAGGTCTTCATTCCCGCGGCCGCCAGCGCCTTGCCGACCGGCTCGAAATACTGCGTGCCGTGTTGCTTGACGAGCGATTTGAAGAGGGCCATGCCGAGCATTTCGCCTTCGCCCTCGTAGATGCAAGGCGCCAGGAACTCGTGCACCTGATCGCCGAACAAATGGCCGTGCAAAAACGCCCGGCCGCCGTGCGTCTTCATGAACAGCTCAATCGCCGCTTCCTTCTGCGACTCGCTGCCAAAGATCTTGGCGACGATGCATTCCATCTCGCCGCGGTAGCCTTGATCGAGCAGCGTCGAGCACCAGGCCACGAGCGCGTCGCACGCGACGATCAGCCCCGCCAATCGGGCCAGCCGGCGGCGGACGAGCTCCCGCTTGGCGATTGCCTCGCCGTAGGTCACGCGGAATTTGGACCAGGGGAGCATGCTCGCCAGCATAAGCCGCATGTTGCCGGCTGCGGTGGCACAGAGGGCGACGCGCCCCAGGTTCAGTCCGTGGTAGGCGATCGTGAGGCCGTTGCCCTTGGTGACGCGGAGCAAGTTCTCGGCCGGGACCGGGAAGTCCTTGAAGATGATCCCGCGGTTGTAGGTGTGCTTCAGCGCGTGCAGGCCGTACTTCACGAGCTTGAATTGGTCGCTCTCGCGGTCGGGCAGATCGGCGATCAGCACGGCCGGCTTGTCGTCGATCAGGCAGACCAGGCCAATCGTCCGCCCGGGCACGACGTTGGTGATGAAGAGCTTTTCGCCGGTGACGAGATAGCGGCCATCTTCGAGGCGGGCCCGCGTCTTGAGCGCCGTCAGGTCGGAGCCGGCGCACGGCTCGGTCAGGGCGAATGCCGAGAGCTTCTCGCCGCTGGCGAGTCTGGGCAAATACCGCTCCTTCTGTTCCTCCGTTCCAAACGTCCGCACCGGATCGACCGCGCCGATGCAGCCGTGCACCGAGGCCAGGCCGGCGGTCGTGGGATCGACAAGGGCCATCTGCGTGAGGAACGACATGAAGCTGCGCAGCGGCGCTCCGTAGCCGCCGTACTGGCGATCGACGAGCAAGCCCCAGTAGCCCACGCCGCCAAGCTCTTTGAGCACCGATTCGGCGACCTTGCCTTCGGAGTTGAAGAGCTGGCCAGCATGGCGATTGCGGCGGACGACCTCCAGCGACTGACTCATCACTTGCTGCACGTCGGGGGGCGTGCTTTCGTACGACGCCTCGAACAGCTCGACAGGCAATTGCCGCTCCCAGACCGCCCGGTGGATCGGGCTGTTGACGGTCTGGTACTGTGGCTGGAAGAGATGCTCGACCTGGTCGTCGGCCCGGTCGATCGCCCCCATGCGGCGGGCCTCCTCATCGCTCTTGCCGCCGAGCTTGAGAGCCGTTTCGGCGAACGACGCTTCCGGTGCGGCATCGGCGGGGGGCGGTGCAACCTTGGGCAATGCGCCATTTGGCCCTGCATCTTTGGCCTGTGCATCTTTGGGCGGTGCAACTTGGGGCGGCAAATCTTTGGGGGGCGACGTAGCGGACATGGATGGTCCTTTGCGGCGGGTGGCTTAACTCGAAATTCTACCCCTTGCTGCACCGGCGAGAACCACATCGGCGGCGAATCCGGCTCGCAGCAACCCGAAAAACTGTCATAATCGGACCGTACCGGGCCAGTCCATGATTCACCAAGCCGACACGATCGTCGAAATCCTCTGTCGCCGCATCGAGACGGACGGCGAGCGGCCGGCTCTGGCCGTGAAGCACGCGGGCCAATTCCGCTGGCTGACTTGGAACGAATTGGCCGGCGACATCGCCCAAACGACCGCGACGCTGGTCGAACTGGGCATCAGCCGGGGCGATCGCGTCGCGCACCTTTCCGAGAATCGCCTCGAATGGGTCATTGCGGACTTCGCGATCCAGATGGCCGGGGCAATTCATGTGCCGATTCATGCCCCACTCACCGGGGCGCAGATCGTCTGGCAAGTGCGGCACAGCGGCGCCAAGGTGCTGCTCGTGTCGACGCGGGAACAAGTGGCCAAGCTGGCGCCGCTCGCGGATCAACTCGCCGGCGTGGCGGTCGTGACCTACGACGAGATTCCCGAGCCGCTGGCGGGCAAAAGCCTGCCCACGCTGGCCAGCCGCAAAGCCGCGGCCAACCTGGAAAAAGGAATCGAAGCGGCTTGCCACACGCGCCGCGACACTGGCCCCGATTGGCTGGCCACGATTCTTTACACCTCGGGCACGACCGGCGAGCCGAAGGGGGTCATGCTCACGCAGCACAACCTGGCCTCAAACACGCTGGCCACGATCGAGGCATTTGGCTACACGGAGGACGATCTGCGGCTCAATTTTCTGCCGCTGTCGCACATCTTCGCCCGGACCTGCGACCTGTATTGCTGGCTGGCCACCGGCACGCGGATGGCAATTGCCGAATCGCGCGAGACCGTGATCGCCGACTGCCAGGCGATCAAGCCGACGGTGCTCAACGGCGTACCGCATTTTTACGACCGGGTGTATCGCGGGTTGTGCGAGCGGGGGCTGGCGGAGTTCCCCGGCGCCCTGAAGATGGCGCTGGGCGGCGAGGTTCGCATCTGCTGCGGCGGCGGGGCGGCGCTGCCGGTCCATTTGTTCGACTATTTCCACAGCCATGGCGTGCCACTCTTGCAAGGTTATGGACTGACCGAATCGTCGCCGGTCATTTCGCTGTCGTCCGAAACGGCTTTCCGCCGCGGCGCCAGCGGCCGGCCGATCTCTGGAATCGAGGTGCGAATCGCCGACGACGGCGAAATCCTGACCCGCGGGCCGCACGTCATGCTTGGCTACTACGAAAATCCAGAGGCCACGGCCGAGGTGCTCAAGGACGGCTGGCTCCACACCGGAGACTTGGGCCAGCTCGACGCCGACAACTTCCTCACGATCACCGGCCGCAAGAAGGAAATCCTGGTGACGCTGGGCGGAAAGAACATCGCGCCGGTGTATCTGGAATCGCTGCTGACGGAGGACCCGCTCATTTTGCAGGCACTGGTGGTGGGGGACGACCGGCCTTGTCTGGCGGCCCTGATCGTGCCCAATCACGACGTGCTTGGCGGCGAGATCGCTCGGCTGGGCATCCAAGCCGCATCGCGTGACCAGTTGCTTCAGCATCCGCAGGTGCTGGAATTGTTCCAGCAGCGAATCAACGAGCGGCTCAAGAACGTCGCGCCGTACGAGCAAGTCCGAAGTTTCGCGCTATTGCCGCGCGGCTTCACGATCGAAGCGGGCGAGATGACCGCCAAGCTTACCTTGCGGCGGAAAGTGATCGAGCAACATTTCGCCGCCGAGATTGAAACACTTTATCGCCGCGGTTAGGCTGACCACTACTTGCCGATTTCCCTCGTGCAGCCGTCCTATGAACCACTCGCCGGCAGACGACTCGGGCCGCCCGCCCGCCTCCGCCGCCGGCGAACGCCGACGCGGCGAGGTGGAACGGCTCAATACGGAGGCTGAGCGGCGGCGAGCGCGGCCGGAACTGGCGGCCTGGCACGAGCGGTTCTTCGCTTCGCCGCTGCCGGAGCTCTTGAAGGAACGGACGCATCTGAAGTTTCGCGACCTGCGCAGCCAGCGGCGCGAGCGGGAGGCCGGCGAAGTCCGCACTTTTGTTGAAGGGGCGCTGGCGGCGGGCGCACTCGCTCAGCTGCCGGCCCTGGCCAATCGCCTGGGCCAGGCGGCGGCGATCACCGGCGAATCGGCGACGGCTGAGGCCTGCTTCGTGGCGGCAACGGCCGGCTTGCCGGACGGCCCGGGCCGCTCGATCGTACTCCAGAACCTCTTGATGGTGCAGCTCGACCGCCGCGAGAACGGTGCGGCGGCGCGGACGATCGCCGACCTGGCGCAGTTTGCCCCGCACGACCTGCCGCTGCCGCTGGCGAGGTTCGAGATCGAGAGGCCGCTGGGGTTCTCGATGTTCGGCATGGTCTTTCTGTGCCGCGAAATCGCCACCGGCCGGCGCGTCGTCGTGAAATCGCCGCCCGAATCGCCCCCAGGCCGGCTCCAGCCGCTGCGTGAGGCCGAGATTCTGCTACGCGTGAGCCATCCAGGCGTGCCGGTTTGCTACGACTTGGGGCACGTCGATCCGGCGGGGCGACGGCCGTTCTACGTCTTGGAATGGTTCGACGGCATCAGTCTGCACGACTATGCCGCCCGCTTCGGACCGCTCTCGTGGGCCAACTTCCGCCCGATCCTAACGCAGCTCGTCGAGACGCTCCACGCTCTGCACCAGGAAGCGATCATTCATTGCGACCTGAAACCGGGCAACGTGCTGGTCCGCTGCGACCACACCGGCTGGCACGTCAAGCTGATCGACTTTGGCATCGCCGTGCTGGCCGATGATCCGGCGGCGGCCATCGTGCCCGGCGAGCCGCGGCCGTTCACGCTCGGCTTCGGCGCGCCCGAGCAACACGGCCCGACAGAGCATCAGCGGCTGACCACGGCGGCCGATCTGTATGGCCTGGGACGGACGATTTTGTTCTGCCTGTGCGGGCAACCCGATCCCCCGGCCGACAAGCGTGACCTGCTGCCGGAGGGCTTGGCGTCGATTGTCGCCAATTGCCTCGCCATCGACCCGGGCCTGCGGCCGAGCGCGGCCGAGCTGCTTGAACAATTGGCGGCCCTGCCGCTTCCCGACGGCCCGCCGCGCTTTCCCAGCACACATCTCACCGCGGGCACCAGCTCTTCAGGCGAGCCGGGCACTCAAGATTCCGCTTCGCCGGACGATCGGTCCGACACGCGAATTCCCAAGCAACCGGGAACGGGGTAGGCCAGCACATCCGTGTGGGCCACGAGTTGAAAGAGCGGTCCAAAGCGAAACGCATGTCCCATACGGAGTATGGGACTACTTAGGCGCGGCTTGCCGATCGCAGGCGCTCGGTCGCGAGGCGGTAACGGCTGTAGTATTCGCCCGCTGTCCAGCCGAGGTACATGTTGGCCCCAATCGACAAGAACAATGCGAAGGTGACCATCATCGTGAGATAGGGCTTGTTGTCGGTTGAATTCTCGGCGGCGGGCTTGGTGGCGCTTGTCGTATTGATCTGCGGGGCGGCCAGCGGGGCGCTGACACTAGTCGCCGTTGCCGGCCGATTCACGTTGGCCAGCCGGTCCTGCGGCGCGGGGGCATAATTCACTGGGGGCGGATAGTTTGCCGGCGGCTGGTGCTGCTGATACTGCGATGGCAACTGGGGCGGTGTGGTCGGGATGCTGGCATATGTCGGCGGCCCATAATGCGTGGCCGGCGGCGCCTCAAGCGCGCTGCGCGGCGGCGCAGTAGCGCCAACCCCGGGCTGCGTATAACGCTGATCGCCATAGGCTGCTGGGTGTTGTGCATAGTCCGTCCGCGAGTCGAACTTGGGCACCCCCAAGTCCGCGCCGACATCGCTCGCGCTGCTACCAAACCGCGCTGGCGTCCGTGGCGGAGGAGCATACAGCGGCTGCTGCTCGGGCGCCGCCGCCGCTGCCGCTGCCGGCGAATAATCGGGCGTACTCGCCAACGGCACCGTCGGCCGCTGCACCGGCGGCAGCGTGCTCGGCGCGGGACCATAGGTCGATTTCGAGGGGCTCGGGTACAGATCGCTCTTACTCGCCGATGTCGACGGCGAGAAACGCGTCCGACCCGGCCCCGCATCGGTCCGCACGGTCGCGGCCGGCTCGACGGGAATCTTCGGCAGATCCTGGCTGCCCACCTGGATCACAAATCGCCCGATCGGGCCCGCGGCCGGATCGATCCCGGCCCGGATTTCGTCCCCAATCGCCAGCTGCGACAGCAGCGTCGGATCGACCTGCACGTAGTACGACAGCACGCCCTGCGCATCCGGCTGCCAGCCGTATTTGACGTTGTAGTTCAGCTCCGGCTTGCTCTTGGCGGGCCACAGAATGCTGGCGGTCGTGTCCGCCGCGCCGCGGCTGTCGATAGAAGCAATCCGCCCGGCCTCGACGAGCAAATTCCGATAGGTCGCAATCTGGGTTTGGCTGTGCTTGGCCTCGGTCAGCCCCACGCGAACGATGATCCGCTCGATATTCCCGGCATTGGCCGGAACGGCGCTGTGAATCTGCTGCCCGTCGGCCAGCGGCTTAATCAGCTCCGCCTCCATCTGCACGACATATTCGACCTTGCCGTCTTCGGCCGTGCGAACGTCGTAATCGACGCCCACTGCCGACAGCGCAAGAAGCAGCGCGACTCCATTCATCGCCGGAACTCCTGATCCTTCGGAGATTTACAGACCGCGATATGGTAGTCGAATTGGCGAAGGCGGGTAAATAGAAAACGGCGGCGCTTGGCGTTATTTTCTCCGCTATTTGCCGTGGCGCGGTTGCTGGCTGCTGGGTCGCCCCTGCTCCGCCCGGCCGTTGCCGTCCGAGAAAGCATCGCCGGTGCTAGCAGGCGAGGGCGGCGCTGCAGGCGATGCTAGAGCCGCCGCGTCACTGTCGCTCGCCGCGCTCGAGGCGCTGGCAGGCTCGGCAGATTCAGCAGACCCCGGCGGCCGTGCGGCTGTACGCTGGGCAAACGCCGCAAAGCCGGGCCAGTTGAACCACGTCGTCTTGTCCAGCGACGACATCTCGCGCTGCACCAGCTTCAGCAGCACTTGGAGAAAGACCACCACCATCGGGCCGACCAGAATGCCGATCGGTCCCAGCGCCTGCAAGCCACCGAGCACGCTCAAGAGTGCCAAGAGCGGGTGCAGGTTCGATTGCCCGTGCAAGACGTAGGGCTTGATGACGTTGTCCGACTGCGAAACGATGATCCCGCCATAGAGGGCCAGGCCAACCGCCGCCGCCGTGTGGCCTTGATAGAAGTAAAGATAGAGACAGACTGGAATCCACACCGCGGCCGCGCCGGCAAACGGCACCAGGGCCAGCACCATCGTTAGCAGCATCAAGAGGGCCACGGAACTTTGCAGGCCCACGAAGTAAAAGCCGATGCCGGCCAAGAGTCCCTGCACCACCGCGGAAAGCAACGTCGCCGAGACGATGGCCCGGCAGGCCCGCTCGAATTCGGCGACCAGCTCGCGGACGTGGTGCTCTTCCAGCGGCGAAAGGCGCACGAACGCGTCGAGCATCCGCGACCCCTCGGCCAGCAGAAAGAATAGCGACACGACCATGATCAGCATGCCGAAGGCGAGCTTGCCGAACATCACCAGCGTGTCGCCGCCGAACGAGACGACGGAGCCGGCCGTCGAAAGCGTCGTCTTGCGAATCTGCTCGAGTTGTTCGTCGGTGGGATTGGCCAGCTCGGTCAGAAACGCCCGGTAGGTGCCTCCCAGCAGATTGCGCTTGAACTCGCGGAACTCGGCGTCGGCCAGGACCAGGGCCGTGTCTTGCTCGACCGTGTCGGGCTTGGCGTCGCGCAAGTCAACCAGGGCACTGCGGAGCACCTTGTGGTCGGCGGCTCGCCCCGTGCCTTGCTCCTTGAGCCACGTCGCCATCTCATCAACGCGGCGGAGCAGGTTCTCCACCTTTTCGGACGAGACGTCGGGCGAAACGCCTTCGCGCAATTGATTGCGCCACCGTTTCAGCCGGGCCTCGATGTACTGCAAGTCGTCCTTCCGCGGAATGTGCAGGCCGAATTGAGTCCGCAGCTCGTCGAGTTTCGTGCGCACGTTGCCCAGCTGCAACTGGTCCAGGATCGACAGCCCTTCCATCGTCGCCGTGGTGATCACGAGGCCAATCGGCAGCAGCATCAACACCAGCACGAGGCCCGTCGTCAACGTAGACGCCGCATAGCGGTAGCCGCGGCAATGCGCGAGGATCCAGCGATAGAGCGGCTGGATGATCACGCCCAACAGCGCCGCCAGAAACAGCGGCACGAAGAAGCCCGCCATGACGCGAAGGAACACGGCCGCGATCACGAGCAATATCGCGACCAGCACCAGAAACGACACGATCCGCGCCATGAAAAATCCTTACGCCCGGCCGGCTGCGTGGCGGCAGAGTTCGTTCCGTCTACTGCCGCCTACCGTCTATTCGCCCGCAGCATCGGGTGCTTGAATTTTAGCGTTCCACTGGGGGCCAGCCCAAGATCATCGGCCAAACTGCAAAGTTCCCGGCTGCCCGACATTCTTCATGCGGCGGAACCAAAGAATCCTAGGCAGGCATTCAGCCGCTGTTTTTGTGTATAATTCCGTCATCAGGATTCAATAGCCGCGACACTTTGCGGGTTTCTTCAATGACCAATTCAACTGCTCGAAGGCCATGGCGAGTGTCCACGGATGGAACTGCCGGCCCCTACCTCATGGTTGAAGTCGCTGATCTGAGCACGATCAAGTTGCTTCTGAGCCAGTCGAAGATTGCCTATTGGATTGAGGAAAACGCCATTTCGCTGAATGTCGCGCCGGAAATAGCGGTCGTGAATTTTGGCCGGCACGCTGATCCAATGCAAATTCAGCAGGCCCTTGATCAAGCGCCCTGAGCAACTGGCCGTGCCATTGTCTGCCGATATCACCGCCCTGCGCGATCGAACTCTCGGCGAATTGACCCTCGCGCACGACTATTACAGCGATACGAAAATCGCGTGGGACATTACTCGCAACGCGATTGCGGCTGGCCATCAATTCTCGGTGCGGAACCTGATCACAGGCACCGTCACGTCGCAATGGGAACTCGAGTCCAAAATCCGAGGTTACGTCGCAGAACAATTGACAGAGGCGACGTTCCAACAGTTCATCGCTTCGTTTCGCAGCCGGCCAACGTATCGACGTCCCTGAGGACTACCACCGGGAAATCTGGTCGCTGCTGCGAAAATTAGTGGCCGACATCTGCAATGCCGCCGTTCTTAAAGCCAGTTAGCTGCCCTACGGCGCCTGGGCCGGTTCGCCGCCGTCGCGCGTCGAGAGCGCCTGCCAAGTGGCCAGGTCGATCGTCTGCGGGATGAAGTGCACCGAGCCGTCCATGAACACCGTCATCACGCCGCCCGGATGGTAGCTGCGCGAGGTGACCGCGGCGAACGTGGGCACGGTGGTCGATTTGCCTTCCTGCTGGTTGTTCCAATCGACGTCGTAGTTCGCGCCGCCGACGTTGCAGATTACCTTGGTGTTCGGAGCGAATGTGGTCGTGAAGCCGCTCTGATGGGCCCGCCCATCGACCCACTCGGTGTGGCCGCTGTCCTTCTTGAACTCGCCGCCCAGGCTGCACACTGCCGCCGGCGCGGGCATCGGCTGGTTGAGAGCCGGATTGGCCGCGTTGCGGTAGTAGGCGTTGTACGCCTTCACCTCGCCGAAGCAGAACGTGTTCGACAGGCCGTCGATGATCGCGCTCAGTGCCTGAGGATGATACGGGACGAACGCCCCGCGGCCCCCTTGCTTCGTCGCCGGATCGAACACAAACCACGTCCCCAGGTTCGCGCCGTAAGTAATCGGATAATGCTCGGGCAGGCCCGACGCGCTCAGCCGCATCCGGTTGTTGACCTCCGACGGACACTGATAGGTCACCACACGGACCGACGAGATCGGCTGCGGACTGCCGCCCATGTCAATCGTCTGGCCGTTGTAAGTCAGATCGAAATTGATCCCCGCATACAAGCTGCCTTGCTCGAGGTACGGCAGAATCTGCCCCTGAGCCGACCAGCCGTCGTACTGGCCGCTGGAATTGGGAATGACCGCCTTCAAGCTCGACGGGAACACCTTGTAGGTCGATTCGAAGTTCTGCACCGCCAGGCCCATCTGCTTGAGGTTGTTGCTGCACGAGCTGCGGCGGGCGGCTTCGCGGGCGGCCTGCACGGCGGGCAAGAGCAACGCCACGAGCACGCCGATGATGGCGATGACCACCAATAGTTCGACCAGGGTGAAGGCGCGGAGCGATCGGAAACGGTTTTTGGCCGTAAACATAGGTAAGCTGCCTGAATCGGGAGGAAGGTTGGCGGGAAGGAGCGAGTGGCCCAGCGTTGGCGGCAGCTACAGGCTGGCGAAGTTGATATTGAGACTCGCTCTCACTAATTCCCGATTCTATGCCCACCTTTCCTCGTGTCAAGGGGTGCCCGAACAACCGAGACGGTTGTCCTACGAATTCCTACGCCAGGGCTTCCCCAATCACCGCCCCCTCCACCAGCGGCAGCGGCCGCCCCTGCCGATCCGCAATCAAGAAGTGCGGATCGATCCCCAGCAGGTGATACATCGTCGCCAGCAGGTCCTTCGGACTGATCGGCTTGTCCGACACATCGCTGGCGTGCTTGTCGGTCGCGCCGACGATCTTCCCGCGGGCGATCCCCGCGCCGGCGATCAGCGACGAATAGGCCCGCGACCAGTGGTCGCGCCCGCCGCCGACGGCGCTATTCATATGGGGCGTCCGCCCATGCTCGCTCGTGCACACCACCAGCACATCGTCCAGCATCCCGCGGCGATCGAGATCGGTGATCAAGCCGTACCAGCCGATGTCGAACCCCGGCGCCAGCTCCTGTCGCATCCGCGGATAGTGGTTCCAGTGCGTGTCCCAGCCGCTGCCGGCCAGGCCGAACTCGTCCCAAAAGACGCTGACCACGCGGCTGCCCGCCTCGACCAGCCGGCGGGCGGCCAGGCACGATTGACCAAACAGCGACTGGCCATACAGCCCGCGCGTCGCATCCGGCTCGCGGCGCAGATCGAGCGCCTCGGCCAGCTTTGGCGATTCGAGCAGTGCCAAAGCCGACTGCTGATGTTTCGATAGGGCCCGCCCCGCGGCCGAATGCACCAGCGCCGGCAAGCCTTGATTGAGCTGCGACAAAAGCGACTTCCGCCGATCGAGCCGATTCAGCGTCAATTCGTCCAGCAGAGACGACGCACTCGGCACGACGAAGTAGCTGCCGTCCGCAATGCCGACATACGGATCGTGATCCGTATAGGTCATGTCGCGGAGGGTCTTGGTGATTCCCTTGTTCGCCTGGCCGACGAAATCGGCCCACAGCGGATCGTATTGCGAGCCGAGAAACGCGGCATACGGACCGGCCCGCGGCACTTCGCCCACGCGCTTCGTGCTGAAGCGGAACGGCAGGGCAATATTGCTGGGAACAGCAGCACCCGCTGCCAGCGTCGGATTTCGCCGCCCTTCGACATACTCGACCACCGACCCAAAAAACGGCCAGTGCTTTGAGTCGTACGGCGCCAGCTCCATATTCACGTCGATCGCCGGCACACCCGTCAGGGCATACGCGACGCCGTGAATCGGATATGGATGGGTCAGCGAGCGGAGGACCGTTGTCCGGTCCATCACCTTCGCCATGTTCGGGAACAGCTCGCACACCGGGCAGCCCGGCAGCGAAGACGGAATCACGCCTAGCTCGCCGCGAATCTCAGCCGGCGCTTCCGGCTTGCAATCGACCCACTCGAGCTGGCTCGGCGAGCCGTAAAGGTGAATCAGAATGACCGCTTTGGCCTTGCCAAACGCCCGCCCGTGGTCCTTGCCGTCGCCAGCCGACGCCTCCTGAAGGGCCAGCACCTGCGGCAGCGATAACCCCGCCAGCCCCAGCCCACCCACGCGCAGCATGTCGCGGCGGGTCATTCCCTGGCAAAGTTGCCTGGCCGAGCCGAGGATTCGCAGCATAGTAATAGCCTTCCGACGCGAGCGAGCGCACCACGACCCTCTCGCGCCCTTACGCATCAACTTCCGTTGACCCGAAGATTATCGAGCATGCCAGCACCAATTTCCAGTCGAAATGGCAAAATCTGGATGCAGCGGATTTCGCCGGTGAGGCCGATCAACCAAGTTCGCTTTGCATTTTGCAATTCCTGCTTTGCAATTTGCAATGGATGGCGGTTCCGATTGCAAATTGCGAAACAGGAATTGCAAAATGCAAATTGAGCGCGCGGCC
>JAKEHX010000221.1 GCA_022614795.1 Planctomycetaceae bacterium
GCCCGCCGCCGTAGTAGGTCTTGGCTTGCACGAGGATCGTCTTCGGAGCAAGTTGCTCCAGCTTGTCGTACGGGTCTTCCAGGAAATTGCCCGTGTCCGCGGTAACTTGCAGCCAGGGTGACTTAATCGCGTCCACGCACCGCAGCACCCCTTCCGGCGTGCGGCCCAGGCCCCAGTGGTTTTCCAGGCCCAGAAGAACGCCACACTTCTCGGCTGCCGGCAGGCATTTCTCTAGGCTGGCAATGACCCACCCAAAGCCGTCTTCGTCGGTGTAGCCTTCCTTGGGGGGCTCGATGCCGCGGTTCTTCATCAGCTCGTCGAAATTCCTGCTCGTCCCCCAGGTCCCCGTGTTGACGCGCATCGTGGGAATGCCCAGGTCGTAGGCCAGCTCGATGCAGTGAATCGTGTGGTCGATGTTCTTCTGCCGCACGGCCGAATCGGGCGAGAGAAAGCCCTGATGCGTCGAAAACCCGCACAGATCGAGGCCGTTGACGAAGGCCCGCCGCTTGAGCCGCTGAAGATAGCCCTTCTCTTCGTTTTCCATTTGCCGATGGAGGATTTCGAATCCGTCGAAGCCCCACTGGCCCGACAGGTCGATGCATTGCTCAAGATCGCGGAGGTCCTTATGGCGGAACTGCCAGAAGGAATAGGAGCTGACGGCGATGCGGTTGCCGAGGCCCGCCGTCTGCCGCTGCTGACCCCGCAGTGTCCCTGGAACCAGTGACGCCGCGCCGCTTGCGCCCAACAGCGTAATGAGTTCTCGTCGCGAAATCATCGCAAGCTCCTCGCTCTTTTGGTGCCACACCGGATTGGGCTCAAAGCATACCAGGAATTAATGCCGCAAACACTTGATCCATTGTCGGAGCCAGCGCCGCGGATCATACTGGCCACGCACCCACTTCGTGTTCACTCCGACATTCGCAGCGGCGGGCGATGGGACTGACGCTTTATTACAATTGGAAAGTCAAGGCCGATGTGACCGCGGCGCGGCGCCTGATGCGGCGGTGTCACGGACTGGCGCTCAAGCTGCCGTTCGACAAGGTCTCGAAGATCTACGAGCAGGATCCCCCAGACAATAAGCCCTTGTTTCAGCGGTATGACCATTCTTTTCGCCAAGGGGACTTGTATCTATCCCGTAAGCGACCGGACGGAGAGGAAGAGGTAGTACACGTTCCGCCGCTGCACGCCGTGTTTTTCTCGGTCCATGTCCGCGGCGCCGAGAGCGCGTCGATCGGCCTGGCGAGCCATCCGCCCGTCGTCGTCCACCGCGAAGACATCATCGAGCGGAACGAGGACGGCACGGAGTGCGGGCGACTCTTGGGCCAGGGAGATCCGATCGAGTTTCCGACCCGCAGGCGCGGCTACTATTCCTGGCAATCGTTTTGCAAGACCCAGTATGCCGGTAATCCCAAGCTGGGCGGCGAGGCGAACTTCCTCAAGGCTCATCTGTCGCTCGTTGAACTGCTTGACCAGATCCGTACAGCCGGCGTGAAGGTCCACATCCGCGACGACTCGCGGTACGTGAAGCACCGAAACGTTGATCGGCTGCTCCGCTCCTTGCGGGATTGGGACGCGTTGGTCGCCGGCCTGGCGGGGGCCATGAGCGACGCCTTCCAAGATCACCCCGGAATGGTCGTGGCCCCCATCAAGCAGCGTCCCGATTTCGAGCACTTGGAAGCCAAGAGCATCGATGTACTGCGAAAACTAGTGGCCCGACAACGGCGGCGGAGGAAAGATTCGTCGTAGCGGGGCGGCAATCGCTATCGCATTTCGAGCGTAAACGGTGGGTTGCCGATGCGGTCCTTGCTCGCGAGCAACCGAAACGATCGCCCGAAGACGCTCGACTTCAGCCAGCCACCGGGATGCCGCCGCGTCCGCGTGTAGCCCGTGGAACTGCGTTTTCAGAGTGTCAAACGACAACGCCGCTCGTGCATCGACCAGCCAGTACTCCTGGATGCCCGCCAGCCAGTAGAGCGAGCGCAGTTCTTGTGTGTCTTTGACGACCGATGTGTCACTCACGACTTCCAGGGTCATACCTATCCAGTAGCTCAGCTCTTGCGGTGATTCAAACTCATTCCGGTCCTCATGCGAGCCGGGCTACGGCTTCGTGGCCAGGGTGAAATCTGGATTGCCAAGGGGATCAATCCTCCTGCTCAGGCGAAAGGTCGTGGCAAACACCTCTGACTTGAGCCATCCGTCTGCCCGGCGGCGAGTTTCCACATAGCCTTTTTCACGATGCCGGAGCAGGGAAAATGCGGGCGTCTCACCGCGTGCATCCACGAGCCAATACTCTGCAATGCCGGCCTGCCAATAGAGTTTCCGAAGTTCGACGGTGTCTTTATGGACCGATGAGGTGCTGACGACTTCCAGCACCATATCCGGAGAGCCATCGATTTCGACGACTCCTTCGGTTGCGCCGGCGATCCAGCGCGCCTTGCCCGCCGCCACGGTGTCGTACGCCAGGAAGCAACCGTCGGGCTGCGTGCTTAGTCCCGCCCCTGCGTGCGAAAGCAGGTTGCCATCGCCGAAGCAGTAGCCCAGCTGGCGTTCCCGCACCAAGGCCCTTAGCACGCTGGCAATCTCCGTTTTGACAGCGTTATGCGTGAAGACTTGCTCCATAGTAAGGTCGATCCAAATGGTGCCATTCAAGTAGGCAAATCGTCCTTGCTCGGGAAACTCGTCCGAACGCGCCCAGCGCCGATAGCTCGCGTGATCGACGATCCAGGAAGGGATAAATGCACTGCCGTTGACGCACACCTCCAAGCGAGGCCGACCCCGCGCCTTGGCGGCTGCTGCTCGAGATAGCGTGCGGCTGGACATCGTGATGGGCCCAATGCGTCGGTCGGATGGCTATTTGGAATTATAGCTGCATATTGAGGCCGCAGCTCAACAGGTCGAATTGCTGGCAATCCGGTCTTTGCCCACCCAGCCGCGGAGCGCCTCGGGCACGAGCACGCTGCCATCGGCTTCCTGGTAGTTCTCGAGGATTGCGATTAGGGCTCGGGTGTTGGCGACGGCGGTGCCGTTGAGCGTGTGGACGAAGTGCGTGCCTTTCTCCCCCTTCTTTTTGAAGCGGATTCCCAGCCGACGCGATTGATAGTCGGCGCAGTTGCTGGTGCTGGTGATTTCGCCAAACTCGCCCTCTTTGCCGCGGCCCGGCATCCAGGCCTCCAGGTCGAACTTGCGATAGGCCGGGCCGCCTAAGTCGCCGCTGGCCGTATCGATGACGCGATAGGGAATGCCCAGCCCGTCGAAGATCTTGCACTCGATCACTAAAAGCTGCTCGTGCATCGCGTCGCTTGCCTCTGGCAGCGTATAGGCGAACATCTCGACCTTCGTGAACTGATGCACGCGGTAAATGCCGCGGGTCGCCTGGCCGTGAGCCCCGGCCTCGGTGCGGAAGCAGTGACTGATGCCGGCGATCTTGATCGGCAGCTTGCCGTCGTCTAGGGTCTGTCCCGAGAACATTCCTCCCAGCGTGATTTCCGCCGTGCCGACGAGGCTCAAGTCGCTGTTCTCGACCGAATAGACCTGCGTTTCGGGGCCGCGGGGGTTGAAGCCGATCCCTTCCAGAATTTCGTTGCGGGCCAGGTCGGGCGTCGTCGTGAGCGAAAAGCCTTCCAGCATCAGCACTTCCACGGCATATCGCTGGAGGGCCAGGTCGAGCAGCACGCCGTCGTTCTTCAGGAAGTAAAATCCGTGGCCCGTGGTCCGCGCGCCCGCTTCCAGATCAAACAGGCCCAGCTTCTCGCCCAGGGCCACATGATCGAGCGGAGGAAAATCGAACTTGCGGATCGCCGTCGTGCCGCGCCGTATCTCCTTACTGTCCTTCTCGCCGCCGATCGGCGCTGCCGGGTGCGTCAAGTTGGGCACCGTCAGCTCCAGGGCGTGGACCTCCTGCTCCAGCCGGTCATGCTCGGCCTGCGCGGCGTCTTTCTGGTCGCGGAGCTGGCGGCCCTGCTCCTTGCGGGCTTCGCGCTCGGCGGGGTCCTTGGTCTGGCCGATGCTCTTGGCCATTTCATTGGCCTTGCGATTGAGCTCTTCCACTTCATGCAGCTTCTGCCGCCGGGCCGTTTCGAGCTGCACGAGCCGGTCGATGTCGCACTTCACACCCCGGTGCGTGCAGTTTTGCTTGACGCGGTCGGCCTGATCGACGATGAGTTTGCGGTCGAGCATTCTAATTAGCCAACTCCTGCCACAGGTGCGCGCTGGCCTTGATCCCCCGGTGGAAATCGGCCAGGCAGAATTTCTCGTTGGGGCTGTGCGTGTTGTCGTCGTCCAGGCCCCAGCCCAGCAGCAACGTATCGACACCCAGTTGCTGGCGGAAGTTCGTCACAATCGGGATCGAGCCCCCTTCGCGGATGAACACCGGCCGCTTGCCAAAGCCCCGCTCGATGGCCCGGCTGGCGGCGGCGACATAGGGGCTGTCCAGCGGCACCACCACGCCCGGAGCGCCGCGGGCGGTGAGTTCAATCTCGATTCCCGGCGGGCAGCGCGTGGTCAGGAATTCCCGCGTCGCCGCGATGACCTTGCTTGGGTCCTGATTCGGGACCAGGCGGAAGCTGAAATTTGCCCCCGCCTTCGCCGGAATCGCCGTCTTGCTGACCTGCTGGCCACCCCAAATGCCGTGCACGTCGAATGTCGGCCGGGCCCAGCGGCGCTCCAGCGTGGTGTAGCCCTCCTCGCCCTTCAATCCGCTGACGCCGATCTGCTTCATGAACGCCGCGTCGGTGAACGGCAAAGCCGCGAACTGCTGCCGCTCGCGGTCCGAGAGGGGCGCGACATCATCGTAGAACCCGGGCACCTGAATCCGCCCGCGCTCGTCGATCAAGGGGGCCAAGAGTCGGCAAATCGCGTTGATCGGATTGGTCACTGCCCCACCGAACGTGCCGCTGTGCAGGTCCTGCCGCGGGCCGCTCGCTTTGAGCCAGAAAAACGCGATGCCGCGCAGGCCATAGGTAATCGCTGGCTGGCCGGGGCCGAACTGCGACGTGTCGCTGATGACCGCCACATCGCAGGCCAGCTTCTCCTTTGCCGCAGCCGACTCCAAGTAGCCATACAGTCCATCGCTGCCGACCTCTTCTTCCCCCTCGATCACGAACTTGAGCTGCACGGGCAGCTTGCCGCGCGTCTTCAGCCAGGCCCGCGCGGCGAGCAAGTGCGTGAGCATTTGCCCCTTGTCGTCGGTTGCTCCGCGGGCATAGATGTTGCCGCTGCGCTTGGTCGGCTCAAACGGCGGGCTGATCCACTCGTCGAGCGGTTCGACCGGCTGCACGTCGTAGTGGCCGTAGACCAGCACCGTCGGCCGGCCGGGGACTTTGGGCGTTTCGGCATAGACCAGCGGCTGGCCGCTCGTCTCGATCGTCTCCGTCGGCAGGCCGAGGCTGCGAAACTGGTCCGCGACCCACTGGGCGGCCTGGCGGACGTCCGCATGCCGGGCGGTGTCCGCACTGATGCTGGGAATCCTGAGCAGCTCGCACAGGTCGTCCTCAAACTGGCCCGCTTGGGCGCTCAGATAAGAGTCGATGTCGTCCATGCACGGCTCAACTGCGTGAGGCGATACGTGGCCAGAAATTCCGGCTGCCAATATAATGCGTAGAGGAAAAACCGCCTATCGTGGATACAGTAGCAGGCACACTCCGTGTGCCGTCGTCAGGCAACGGCACACGGTGTGTGCCTACTACTTGGGGAGCAATCAGTGACCAGCCATCAAGCCGCCGCCGAACCGGATGTCGCCGTCGCCGAGCCGCCGCTCGTCGCACCCAAGCGCAAAGGCAAAACGAGCCCCAAAAAGAAACCCCCTCGCCGTGCGCCGCGGTATCACGTCATCCTCTGGAACGACGACGATCACACCTACGAATACGTGATCGACATGATGCAGAAGCTGTTCGGCCACCCGCGCGAGATGGGGTTCAAGATCGCCGAGGAGGTCGATAAGCAGGGCAAGGCGATCTGCTTCACCACGGCCCTGGAGCACGCTGAGTTGAAGCGCGACCAGATCCACGCCTTCGGCCCCGACGCCCGCAGCGAAAAGAGCAAGGGCTCGATGAGTGCGACGA
>JAKEHX010000222.1 GCA_022614795.1 Planctomycetaceae bacterium
GAGGACGAGGACGACGACGACGACGACGACGAGGGAGAAACCTACCGCATGAATCCGACCGTGACGGTCCCGCCGATGAAGTCCACGGTCTCGTCCTGCGTCTGGCCAAACGGCGCGGGAAGGACGATGCCGCCATAGGACCAGCCTTGCAGCTCGAACGCTCCGCGGATGAAGAGAATCGAATCGCCGAACGAGTCCAGCGGCTGCGACCATTCCAGGCCCGCCTGGAACTCGCCGATCCACAGCGTGTCGTCCTCTTCACCGTCGGCCGCCGCCGTCTGCTGGTTGATGAGCACAATGTTTCCCAGGCCGTCGGGCGCGAATTGAAACTGCTCCGCGTTGATTGCGGCGCGATTCGATCCCCACAGCACCGAGCCGCGGGCATTGAGGATGGCTGCCACGCGCGACGCGCCCAGCGGCCGACGCCCTTCGGCGGCGAACGTAACGCCTGTCCCTTCGAAAGAGCGAAGGACGTCGGTGATCGACACGGTCGCCGTATCACTGACCAGATCGACAAGCCGAATATTGAACACGTCGCTCCGCTCGATCTCCGCGGACCGGACCCCCAAGCTGCCGGTGAGGCACCAGCGCTCCAGGCGCAAGCGGCGGGTGACTTCCACATCGACGGCCAATGCGCTCAAAAACTCGTCGCCGCTCAGGGATATCGCCAGATCGGGTTCGAGCGAACTTTCAGAGGCGTCCGCTTCGGCGTCGAAATCCCAATAGCGCACGCGCCATCCCCAGTCGTTCTCAAACGTGCTGCCCACCCAAAACCGCGGCGCGGGCTCAAAGTCGTAGTCCGCGCTGCCGAGCGTGAAGAAGCCACGGCCAACGTCTGGCTGGAGGAACGTTCCTTCCACGGCCGCCTCGAACCCACACCGCGTGCAGCAGCAATCGGCGTAGCCGCAACCGGGGCAATAGCGGCCGGTTTCCGCCGGGCCGTCGACTGCGGTATACGAGAGCTCTTCGAGCCCGGAATCGAAGTTGGGCGGGCCGGCGACCTGCGCGGACGCCGCGCCGCACGATCCGGCGAGCACCAGCAGCACTGCGGTGAGTTGACCGATGAGCTTCATCCGATGTGCCTCCCTGCACGCTGCCCTGGCATTAACGCACGAAACCGGCGGAGAAGGTGGGCCCGAAGAAATCGACGAGCGGTCCGCCTCCCCTCTGTTGGGACACTCCCCAGCCTTGCCACTCGAGCGCAGCGCGGGCGAATACCAATCCGCCGCCAAAGCACTCATAGGGCTGCGACCATTCCAGTCCTCCCTGGGCTTCGCCGATCCACAAGGTTGACGGGTCGCTGTCGGCCATAACCAGGTTCTGCTGGTTGACCAATACCAGCCCTCCCGCGCCGTCGTCCTCGAACTCGATGACGTTGCCGGTCAGGGAATTTTTTTGTTTGCCCCACAGCGCGGAGACGCGGACTCCGCCAATCAGGGCCAGGTTCCACGCACCAAACGGACGCCGGGCGTCGAGTCCCAGAGTGGGGCCGGTTCCCTCGACGACAGCCAGCATTTCGGCATCCACCAGTGTCACGTCGTCCGTGGGCGCCGTTCCCTCCAGGTTGAACGCCGAAAAGGTCAGTCGCTCGCGATATTCGGCATGGCGGACTCCCAGCGCGCCGAGCAGGCACCAGTTGCCCCAGGCGAATTGCCGAGTCAATTCGGCATCCACCGTGTACGCATCCAGGTTAAAGAAGCCCGTAAGAAAACTCGAATCGTTGCCGACACCCTCAAGTGAAATCGACTCGAACCGTTCGTAGGCGTCGATTTGCCAGTAGCGGGCCCGCAAGCCCCAGCCGTCGTCGTAGGTGTAACCCAGCCAGATGCGGGGCGCTGCCTCGTAATCGAAATCAACTGCCGTCGGATCGTTCGGGGGGGCGTCTGTGCCACGACTCGCCAGCGTGGGCCGCAGGAACGTGGCCTCCGCGCCGGCTTCCAGGCCATACCGCGGGCAGCAGCAACAGTGGCACCCGCAAAAGTCGCAAACGCTCTTCTGGATCGGCAGCGCCAGCGGCCCGGCGGTCACCGGCGCCTGGAAATCGACGGCACCATACGAAGCGTATTCCGCGCTCACGGCCGGCAGCCGCTGGAGGCTGTCGATCCGCGCATCCACCGCGCCGATCCGCTCGTCCAACTCCCGGCTCAAGCGCGCTTCCATCGCATCGAGCCGCGCGAGGACGGAGCTTTCGTCGGCCGTGCCAGCCGTTTGCGCTGCGGCCGGGGCGGCAACAGCCGTCAGCCAGAGCGCAAGGGCCGCCAGTTGTCGCCATGACCACATGGGAAAGCGCCTCCCTGCAATTGCCCGCCGGATATGCAGAATCTAACGGCCTTATCGGCAATGGAATTACCGCAAATAACAATGCCGTCGGTCGGTCCGGCGGTGCCGATTGGGCAAGTTATAGGGGTCTTGCCGCGCGGGGGCTCATTTCGCGCCCAAGGGGATGGCGCCATCCCACCTGTCCGGCGGCGTGCGATTGTGCTGGGCGATGAAGACCGTCAAGAAGTCCTTGGCCTGATCGTCCGGCGGAATCTGATGCAGACGCCGCAGGGCCTCGTTCCAGTCGCAGGCCCCAAACGCGGCCAGCGCTTCCTCATAGGCCGCGAGGTGGGCATCGGAAAGCTCCGGACACTGGTCAGCGGGGGGCAATAGCTCGCTCACCTCCAGCGGGGCCGAGAACCCCGCCGGTCGCACCTTGGCCAGCTTGCGGACGCGGGCCACGCTCGCCGGAGCGCTGGCTCGCAGCACGGCTGCGGTCGGCGGATCGATGAGAATTGAAGCCCGGATTTGCTTGGTCATCGTTTCCAGCCGCGACGCCAGATTCACGACCGGGCCGAAGACGGTGACTTTCACCTGATCGGTGCTACCGATCTTGCCGGCAAAGGCCCGGCCGCTGGCGATGCCGATGCCCACGCGGAAATCGACGTAGTCCCTCGCTCCGTGAGGGACAGGGTCGCCCGCGACGCCACCCAAGTCTTTGGTCTGTGCGAATGACGACGTCGCTGCCGCAGCTTGTCCCACACGGAGTGTGGGACTACGAAACGCGGCACGGATTCCCAGGGCCGCCCGGCAGGCCCGCTCGACGGCGTCGGGTTGCGGCAGCGGCCAGCCCCAAAAGCCCATCGCGGCGTCGCCGTGAAAGTCGCCGACAACGCCCCCCTGTTCCAGAATGTGATGCGTCATCACGCCCAGCGCCTTGCTGACCCGCGCCAGCAGCTCGGCCAGGTCCCCCGCCAAACGTTCGCTTTGCTCCGTGAATCCGCGGAGGTCGCAAAACAGCACCGTGACATCGGCCTCGCGCGGCGACAGCACCTCCTCCGCGTCGCGCTGGGCCAGTGCTTCCAAAACGACGGGCGAGAAAAACTGGCTCAGGCTCGCCTGGCGGCGGGCCAGCACGTGCGACTCGCGCAGAGCCGACATCGTCGCGGCGGTCAGCTCGGCAAACTTTACGTCGTCGCGCAGCGACTCCGCGTCGTGCTCCCCTTCGGGCAGATCGCCGGGAAAGCTCCCAGTGACATAGAGGAACCAGCCGGCCGATGCCGGCCCCGCGACCGGCACGCACAGCGCCCAGTCGATCCCCTCGCTGACGGTGAAGTCCCCTTCGCTTCGCGGCCGATTGGCCGACCAGACAAACACCGTGCTTTCGCCCGTTTGGGCCGCCTGCCGTATGAGCCGCTCACTGGGCCGGAAGTCAGCGCCGATCAGTGCCCGGCGGTCCCAGTGGAGAATCGACACGGGGTTCAAGGTTTCAGGTTCAACGTTCAAAGTTGAGGCAGACTTCTCCGACTTTGAACCTTGAACATTGAACCTTGAACCGACCTCGACCACGGCCGCGGCACTCGCCCGCTCCACGCCCGTCAGAAGCAGGTTCACCAGTCGAACCAGCATCTCCTGCTCGCTGGCCGAGCCCGAAATGATGTCAGGCAAGCGGCTGAGCACGTCGATCCGCTTGTCGGCGTGCTGGAACGGCTGGCCGCGGAGCTCTTCGATCGTGAAGGTGCGCTCGCCGGCCGGCCGGGGAAGGTCTTGGGCGACGTTGGCCCGCTCGTCCACGAGCGTGAACGTCGTCTGGCCGATCACAAAATGATCGCCCGGCCGCAGATCGAACTTGTCCGCCTTGTGCCCGCGGAAGAAGACCGGATTGCGGGCGTCGGCGGCCACGGACACGTGCGCCCGGCCCTCCAGCCACGTCAGTTCGACATGCTTGCGGCTGATCCGTTCATCCCAGGGGGTGGACCAGATCCCCGCGGCCCGGCCGATGACGAGCGTGGCGCCCGGCGGCAATTTGCGCCGCCAGCGCTGCTCGGGAAGCGGGCCTTGGGCAATGAGGTCGGGCATAGGGCACCGGGCGCGTGACCGAAATCAACGTCAGTGGTTGGAGGTCAGAGGTCAGAGGTCAGAGGTCGAATACACGCAAGCGATTAGTCGACGTGCCTGGTCGGCGCCGCCAGCGTGGACATGCCGTGCAGGGGCGTGGAATCTGCTGCCGGGCCGACCTTGGGGCGCGGCCCGCTGTGCGGTTCGCGGAAGAGGCGCACCACGATATACCACAGCGAAAGGCTGATCACGATCACGACGGCGAACATCCACAAGCTGTTGCGGATGAACTGGTTTCCCAGCTCGCGGGCCGGGCCGACGACCGACGCATAGTCCGACTGCACGAGCACCACGAGCCCGGATTGTGAATTCGCCCCCGCATCCACGGGGGGCAGCACCGGCGCTGCCCCGGCGAGCCAACGGCGGTTGTATTTCTGGCCCTGGGGATGGTTGCTCATCGGGTCGGCATAGTCCTCGGACGCTCGCCTATCGAGAAGATCCGGGTCCACTCGATACTTGGGAGATACGAGGTCCTGATTGGATGTCCCGGGCGACGACAACAAAGCTGCGAACAGTGGGTGTTGAAGAATGGTGCCTTGCTCATTTCCAGACCGTCCATCCACGAGCACTGCAAAACGGTCAGGCGATGCGGCGAGATCCGACTGCGCGATGTCGAAGTTGCCGAGACTCACCGTCAATGCGAGAACTCCCGCGAACTGCCGCTGGTCGTCCAATTCCCGATAAATAGGAGTCGAAATGGCGACCTTCCAAGTCTTCTGCGTCGTGCTTTGGAAGACAGCTGACAAATGCGTCCGTTCGATGTGTGTCACATTCGTTTGTACGCGTGCAAGTTCGGGGAAATCGGTTTGTCCCCCATGGAAATAGGTGCGATTCGCTCGGTTCTTGCCAATCGTCTTTCCCGCGCTGTCGTCATCGAATGCCGCGGCAACCTGCGTTCCGTAACGATCGGTGAGAAAGATACTCGCAAACCGCGGTGCTCGCGGGTCGTCCTCGGCAATCTTCTCGTAAGACCGCAAGCGATCCATGAGGTAGTTGTCAAGATGAACGCGTGACGGCTCGCCGCGAAACAATTCCTGTTGAGGCACAATGTCGGTCTCTTTGATGAGCGGGTCCGACAGTTTCTCCAGGGCCGGGCTGCTGAGGGCCTCGACAAACAGCGGAAGCAGCTCGGGGCGTTCCGCTTCGTCGCGGGCAATCTCGAAGTATCGCGCGATCTCGGAGGTGACCTTCTCCGCCGCTAGATTGGCCGCAAACTGGTTGTTTTTAATTGCCCACTGCCGATAACCTGCCTCCGCGTTTTCCACCGCCCGCTCATACCCCCGCCAGCTGAAAAACGCCGTGACCAGGAGCACCAAGAGCGGCCCGACAAAACCCAGGACCATCAGCGGCAATTGGGCCCGGTTGCGGTCGCGGGTGGCCAGGGCGTCGAGCACTTCCTGCACGTTGGCATAGCGGTGTTCGGGGTTGACCGCCAGGCACCGTTCGATGATCTCGGCCAAAGCCCGGTCCATCCCAGGGAGGCGGCGGTGCTCGGTCAGGAGCGGGGCGGCGCGAATCGCGTGGCGATACGACGCCAGCCGCGTCTTGAGGTCGCTCGACGAGTCGATCTTGCCGACGGTCGCGTCATTGCGGTGGGGCGGATAGCCCAAAAGCAGGCAATGCAAGATGGCGCCCAGAGCATAGACGTCCCACCGCACGTCGGGCACCGCTTCCAGGTCGGCCTGCTCGGGGGCCATGTAAAACAGCGTCCCCAGTGCCGGCTTCTGCTCGTGCGAGAGCCGCGATTGGCCAAAGTCCGCCAGCCGCGGACGCTGGTCCTGGTCGAGCAGGATATTCGCCGGTTTGAGATCGCAGTGGAGGATGCCCTTGCCGTGGGCGTGGGCCAGGCCGATGGCGATTTCGCGAAAGGTCTCGACCGCCTCCGCGACCGTAAACGTGCCGTGCTGTTTCAATAGGTCGTCCAGCGAGCCGTTCTCGACCAGCTCCATCACGTAGTACGGCGGCTCCGACGTCCAGCCGACCTGCAGGAGCTGGACGACGTAGCGATCGGCCGAAAGGAAGCGGAGTTTTTCGACCTCGCGGTTGAGGAGCGACCAGTCGACGCCGCTGCGGTGGGCGTAGAATTTGATGGCGACTTTGCGGCCCGTATTGCGATCGATGCCCGCCCAGACCTCGCCGTACGCTCCCGCACCGATGAACTTCTGGGCCTGATAGCCCGGCACCTCGATGGGTGGGCGCGTGCGGGCCAGGCTCAAATCCTTGGAGCGCTCAAGATCTGCCGGCGTTTGC
>JAKEHX010000223.1 GCA_022614795.1 Planctomycetaceae bacterium
AACAAGGCGGGGAATCCCTATCCGCTGCTCATCGTGCGGCCCGACGGCCACGCGGCCTATGGCGCCGCGCGCGAGGCGCTGGAGACCTGGGGCGCCGATTTCGGCTACGAGCTGATCGAGCAGGACTGGAAGCTGGCCTATCCCCAGGCCGAGCCGCAACTAGCCAGCCGGCAGCAGGAAGCGATCGTCTTGGCGCGGCAGCAGATGGAGAAGCTCGCGAATTCCCCTTCCCGCAAGCGCCGGTCTTCGGCCAGCTACAAGATTTCGCAATCTGGGACCTTGGAGCGCGTCGGCGGCGGCAACGGTTTGGCCGATGGCGGTCTGGCGGCGCGGCGGCGAGTGGATACGGGCAACGGCTCGCCCGGCTTGGGCGGCGGCAATGAAACCGCCGCGGCTGGCGATCCTTCCGGCTCGTTCTTCGCACGCGGCGGTGGGCGCCCATCGTCTAACCCGCTTGGCTCGATGTTTGCCGACGGCTCGGGCGCCACTGGGTCGGGTGCCACTGGCTCTGCCAGTGCGAGTCGCTCGGGTGCCACTGGCTCTGCCAGTGCGAGTCGTCGGCCCTCGGGTGCCGCGGCGTCCGCCAGCGCGAGTCACGAGCCCGGTTCAGATGGCCCTGGACTAGACACCGAGGCCTCGGGTGCGACTCGCTCGGCCAGCGCGTCCGTCGCCAGTAGGGCCTCGGATGCCGCGGGGTCCGCTCCTGGGAGTCCATTGTCGGACGCTGGCAGCGTCCGCCACGGCACAGGGGGGCCAAGTCCTTATCCCTCCGGATCGGGAAGCAGCTCCGGCATGGCCTCGCCGTCCGGTGGTGGTGCGCCCATCGGCTCCGCGGGCATGACGATGCCATCCGAGTCCGCTGACCCTCATGCCGACTCGGCCGAGCTGAATCATGGGGCCAGCGATTGCTCGTGCATCGCCGACCGTCAGGGAGCCAATTGGGCCCTGCCTTCCAAGCCGGGCCGCTTGTCGCCGCTGCGGCGCAACGTTCGCCTGGCGGTCGATCGTGACGTGATCACGGTATTCGCCGACCCGCGCGGATTTCAGACGTTGAAGGTGATCCGCCTTGGCCCCGACACGTCCGACGCCGTCGGCGAGCTACAACGCTCGGTATGGGAGATCATGAAGGACTGGGGCGCGGCGCCCATTGGCTTTCACTGGCGTCCTACGCTCCTGGCCGTGGTCACCCAGCGCGGCGCCCCGCGCTATCGAGACCTCAGCGTCCTGCTCCGTGACAGCGGTTTTGAGATCAGCCCGGTTCGGTGATAACGCAATGACCAATGACCAATGACAGTAGTTGGAATTTAGGACAAGTGATGTAGGTGAACGCAAGGCTTCTCCTCAAACTGGTTTGTGTTCACAGACCAGGCCAAGGAGAGAGGCCATGCGTTCACGGAAGATTCATACCATAAGTAGCGGCGAGGTTCACGGGTGGGCGTTGAATTGGCTTCTGGAAGCAAACCTGTTAAAGGACCACGGCTGGCTTTGCACGGCCAGGGTTGTGTGGAATGTCGTGCTCCGCGCCGCTGCGCGGTTGGTCTCCATCCCCGCTGCGGTTGCCGATATGTCCGACGCTCCGTGCGGTCGAGCCGTCTTCGATGCCCTGTCCAAGGGCCTGCCCAAGACCTTGCCTGTCCTGGAGCGCCGCTTGAACGAGGCGCTGACCGGCCATGTTCCGCGCGGCATGCGGCGGCCCGCCTGGCAGGTGGCGATCGACTGGCACTTGATTTCTTACTATGGCCAGCCGCAGAAGAGTCGCAACGAACTGTATTACGGCAAGCCGAAGGATGGGACGTCCAAGTTCCATGCGTACGCCACGGCCTGCATTGTCCAACACGGATACCGCTACACGCTGGCCGTCACCTGGGTACGGCGCCACGAAAAGATGGTCGTCGTGCTGCAGCGCCTGTTGGCGCGAATTCGCGAAATGGGGCTGAAAATCAAGCGTTTGCTGCTGGATCGCGCCTTCTTCAACGTCCCGGTCATCGAGTTTCTGCAGCAAGAACGGCTTCCGTTTCTGATGCCTGTCATGATCCGCGGCCGCCGTCCCAAGAAGAACAAGAAGCGCGCGCTGAAGGGTTTGCGCTGGATCAAAAAGCAGCCCGCAGGCTGGTATACGCATACGCTGAAGAACGGCAAGCGACAAGCGACGGTCCGCATTTGTGTGGCGTACCGCACGCACCGCAACCGCAAGGACGGCAAGCGCGTGCAACAGAAATTGCTCTTTGCTGCCTCGCACGTGCAGGGCTCTCCCACCGAAATTCGGGAAGACTATCGCAAGCGGTTCGGCATCGAAAGCAGCTATCGGCAACGCCGCCAAGCGCGGATTTACACCTGTACGAGGGATCCCCACCTGCGATTGGTCTTCGTGGCGGTGGCCTTCATTCTGCGCAATATCTGGGTGTGGATTCATGCCACGTACCTCGCGGAACGCCGCGCAAACCACTTCACACTCCGTCTCGACCGCTTGCGCTTCAAACGAATGCTCGATTGGATCGCCCAAATGGTTGTCGCCTCACTCCACAATCGCTCAATACCTTACGTCGATACGAGCTAACTGACTGAACTTCCAAGTACTGTCATTCATTGGTCATTGGTCATTGGTCATTCGTCATTCGTCACTGTCAGGTCCGCTGTCGCGCTCAAATGTCCTCCTCGCTATACCGCAAGCGGGGCTTTTCGATGCCGACCACGGCGCCCACGTCCAGGCAGAGCACGACGCGGCCGTGCTTGGCCTTGGGGTGGGCCACGACCATCAGGTTCTTGGGCGCGGTGGGACCGCCGGAAAGCTCCTCACGCAGGCGGGCCAGCAGCTCCTGCCGGGTGGGGGCCTCGCGGTCGTTGACCCAGATCACGCTCTCCTGGTCCACGCGGACGATAATGTAGTCGTTGTCTTCTTCCAGCTCTTCCACGGTACGCTGTTGTGCCACGTCTTCGGTCCGCTCGGTCTTGGGCACTTCCATGGCCTTGATCAGCGACACGGACATCGTGATCATGAAGAAGATCAAAAGCTGGAAGGTGACATCGACCATGGGCGTCATGTCCATTTCGGTGTCGCTGATCTGCCGTCGCTTGAAGGCGAT
>JAKEHX010000224.1 GCA_022614795.1 Planctomycetaceae bacterium
AGCGAATTCAAGCTGGCCGCCGGCGACCCGGACGAATTCCCCGCCGTAGCCAAGTTCGAAGACACCAAGTACCACGTAATTCCCGCTCGTCTGTTCCGCGAGATCATCGCCCGCACCGAGTTCGCCACCGAAATGGAAAGCAGCCGCTATGCCTTGGGCGGCGTCCTCTTTGAGCTGGAAGCGAACAAGATCACCGCGGTCGGCACCGATGGCCGCCGCCTGGCGAAGATGGAGGGTCCGGCGGAATCGGTCAGCGGCCACAAGACCGGCGACACGATGACCATCATCCGCACGCCGTCGCTGCGGCAGATCAACCGCGCGATCTCCGACGCCGACGGCGAGGTCCACTTGGCCGCGCATGCCAGCGACGTGCTCATTCGCACCACGCGGGCTACGTTCTACTCGCGGCTCGTCGAGGGGCGGTTCCCGCGCTGGCGAGACGTATTCCCCGCCCGCCGCGACGCCGCCAAGATCGACCTCACCGTCGGGCCGCTCCTCTCGGCCCTGCGACAGGCGTCGGTCGTGCTCAACCAGGAAAGCCGCGGGATCGACTTCACCTTCGAAAACGGCACGTTGACCCTCTCGGCAGCCGCGGCCGAGGCGGGCCAGACGCGGGTCGAGCTGCCGATCAGCTACGACGGGCCGCAGATCATCGTGTCGCTCGACCACCGTTTCGTGCTCGATTTCCTGAAGGTGCTCAATCCCGAGCAGAACATCACGATCGACATCGAAAACGGCGAAACGGCCACGGTTTTCCTGGCCGACGACAGCGCCTATGGCTACGTCGTGATGCCGCTGTCGCGCGACCGATAAATGTCAGTGGTCAGTAGTCAGTTGGGAGAAATCCCCGACTGACAACTGACCACTGACAATTGACCAGACAGTCAAGGATGATCCCCATGCCAATTCAGGATGACGATGAACGGAATTTGTTCGGCGACTACCGCCGCCGCCGTGTGCGCATACCGCCGCCCAAGGCGATGGGCGACGTGATGAGCCAGCTGCTAGCCCGCCGCGGCTATGCCCAGGTGCAATCGGCCGCATTGTGCGAGTCGGCCTGGCGGACGGCGGTGGGCGAGAAGCTCGCGCCGCACACGCGGCCCGGCAACGTCCGCCGCGGCGTATTGGAGGTGCTGGTGGCCAGCTCCTCCGTCCTGCAAGAACTTGCCTTCCTGAAAACCAAAGTGATCAAACAACTCGCCCAGCTCGCCCCGGACCAGAGAATCCGCGACGTGCGCTTCCGCGTGGGACCGCTTGAGTGAGGTCAGTAGTCAGTTGTCAGTTGATATGACGGCAAACACAACGGACGACTGACAACTGACAACTGACAAACGCCAGAACTTTCCCATCCGACTGATAGACCCAATGACCGATACCTTAACGATGACCGATCTTCCCGGCGACGTTCCTGGCCTCGACGACTACGACGCCGACAGCATCAAGAAGCTCACCGACCGCGAGCACGTCCGCCTGCGCTACGGCATGTACATCGGCGACAGCTCTGTGCAGGGGCTGCATCACCTCGTCTATGAGCTAGTCAACAATTCGATCGACGAAGTGATGGCCAACTTCGCCAAGAACATCTGGGTCACGGTCAATAGCGACGGGTCCGCCACGGTCGAGGACGACGGCCGCGGGATCCCCGTCGAACGGCACGAGCAAACTTCCGAAGAGAAGGGCCGCGAAGTCAGCACGCTCGAAGCGGTCATGACGAACCTCAACATGGGGGGCAAATTCGACAAGCGCAGCTACAAAACGTCGGGCGGCCTGCACGGCATCGGGCTCAAGGCGGTAAATTTCCTCTCCAACTGGTGCGAGGCCCAGGTCTGCCGCGGCGGGGCGATGTACCAGCAGGAATTTGAAGGAGGCGCGCCGCAGGGAGCCCTGAAAAAGGTGGGGACGACCACCAAGCGCGGAACCAAGATCACCTTCAAGCCCGACCCGACGATCTTCAAAGAGACCAAATTCCTCTACGACGTTCTGCAAAAGCGCCTGCGGGAGCTGGCGTTCCTCAACAGCGGCGTGCGGATCCATTTCAAGGACGAGCGCAACGGCGAGAGCGAAGAATTCCACTACGATCGCGGCCTCGTGGAGTTCATCGAATACTTGAATCGTGCCAGCGAAGCGATCCACGGCGACGTCATCTACCTCAAAACTGACGCGGAAGGCGTGCAGGTCGAAATCGCCCTCCAGTACGCCAACGAATACACCGAAAACCTGCACTCCTACGTCAACAACATCCATGTGCCCGATGGCGGCACGCACGTCGTGGGCTTTCGCACGGCCCTTACGCGCTCGCTCAACGCTTATGGCAAGAAGGAGGACCTGTTCAAAGACATCGCGCCGACGGGCGAGGATTTCCGCGAGGGCCTGACCGCAATTGTCGCCGTCCGCGTCGCCGAGCCGCAATTCTCCGGACAGACCAAAAACCGCCTGAACAATCCCGAGGTGGAAGGGATTGTGAACACGGCCTTCGGCGAGTTCATGTCCAAGTTTCTCGAGGAAAATCCCAAAACGGCCAAGGCGATCATCAGAAAGGGGCTCCTCGCCGCCGAAGCCCGCGAAGCCGCCCGCAAAGCCAAGGAGGTGATGCGTAACCGCAAAGGGGTCCTCGGCAGCGGCTCTCTCCCCGGCAAGCTGCGCGATTGCCTCAGCCGCAATATGGAAGAGTGCGAGCTCTACCTCGTGGAAGGCGACTCAGCCGGCGGCTCGGCCGAAGGGGGCCGCCTCCGCAATTTCCAGGCGATCCTGCCGCTAAGGGGCAAGATCATCAACGCCTACAAGTCGCGCGAAGACAAGGTGCTCGACAACGCCGAAATCCAGGCCATGATCCAGGCCATCGGCACCGGCATCGGCGCCGATCAGGACATCACCAAGCTCCGCTACAACAAAATCATCATCATGACCGACGCGGACGTGGACGGCTCGCACATCCGCACGCTGCTGTTGTGCTTCTTTTACCGCCAGATGTATCAGCTCGTGGCCACGGGGCACGTCTATGTCGCCCAGCCGCCGCTGTTTCGCGTGATGAAGGGGAAGGCCAGGCCCTACTACGTGCAGACGAGCGAGGAGATGCGGTCGCAGCTGTTGGAGCGCGGCACGACCGACTCGCAGCTTGACCTGGGCGAAGGGCGGCTCGTGCGGGGCGAGAAGATGCAAAAGCTCGCGGGCCTTCTGGCCGGCATGGAAGAATCGCTCTTGGCCCTGGAGCGCCGCGGCATCAGCCTCAAAAGCCACGCCACCCGCAAAAGCAGCGAAGGCAAGCTGCCCGTGTTCCACGTCTTTCTCGGCCGGGCCGAGCATTGGTTCACCAGCCGGGCGGAGCTGGACAACTTCCTCGAACAGCAGGAGGCCGCCGGCGGGAAGGAGCTGACGGTCTCAGACACACCAACCCGAAGCGTCAGCGAGGACACCGGCGAGGAGCCGAAATCAACCCGCAGCCCCAGCGAGGAATCCGCCCCCCACGCCGGCAGCGAACATTCCGGCAGCGAACATGCCGGCAACGGCGAAGCCGTCAATGGAAGCATAGCCGCGACCAGTGGTCGCGCTTCCTCCCAGCTCCACATCACCGAGCTGCACGAAGTCCGCACGATCAACCAGGGCCTGGCCGACCTCAAGGCCCAGTTCGGCTATGACCTCGACATGCTGATCCCCCAGCCCCGCACCGGCAGCGATCAGCCGCGGTTTGTGCTCCGCCGCGGCGAGCACAACGTCCCCCTGGAGGACTTGCGGGGCCTGGCCGCGGCGGTCCGCGAGATGGGCCAGAAGGGGCTGACCGTCACGCGGTTCAAGGGGCTGGGGGAAATGAACGCCGAGGAGCTGCGCGAGACGACGCTCGATCCGGCCAACCGGACGCTAGTCAAAGTGCTTATGCACGACGCCGGCGCCGCCGACGACATGTTCCGCGTCCTGATGGGGGACAAAGTGGAGCCCCGCCGCGAATTCATCGAAAAGCACGCCCTGGACGTGCGGAATTTGGATGTGTAGGCCGTGTCTGTGTGGCGAACCAACCAGGTCTGGCAACTGTCACCCAAGTAAGCAGGACCACCGAGCGACGAATGATAACCGACGTGCCGACATCCGATGATTTCCAGCAAGCCGGTGTCGGTTTTTTGAACCTGGCTTGGGACACCGTTTACGAACTTGCCCGAGATAGCCTGAATTATCAAGAGTGGGATTACTATGGCGATGAAGAACTCGAATACTGGCAAGCTGCACAACGTCCACTAGCAACGGCACTTGCACTTACTCAACAGGGAATCGAACTGCTACTCAAAGCGAAAATCGCCGAATTCAGCCGATAGCGCACCATTTCTTCTGTAGGAGCATGAACCGCGTGCGCTGCTAGCAGGGGCTGGCGGCGTGGCGGAAATTGGTCTTGGTAAAGGCGGGTCAGAG
>JAKEHX010000225.1 GCA_022614795.1 Planctomycetaceae bacterium
ACCTGCTCGACCGAGTAGGGAGAATAGACGCGATTGATGTAGGCAATATGCCCGGTGCGGTCCACTTGCAGAATGAAGTCCGGCGCGTGCTCGAGGATCCGCTGCAATCGCTCGGCCGAAGACGCAGCAGGATCCGCGCGGCCGGAAGGCGCTCGTTCAGCACGCTCCGGATCACGGCCGGCGTCCGATTGGCGGTGGTGCTTGTCCTGGGGATGCATGCGAAGGGCCCAGACGCAACTGGAATCCTCAGCCTAACGAATCAAGCGAAATCGGTGCCGGGGTGGTGGAAAATTCGCCTCAGCTCACTCCGATTGGGTTGCCGCCGAGGCAACGGGAATCAACAATGGCGTCGTGATTGTCGAAACCAACCAATTGACAAAAACCTACGGGCCACTGGCCGCCCTCCGCGATTGCTCGCTGGCGGTCAACAAGGGCGAGGTCTTCGGCCTCTTGGGGCCCAACGGCGCTGGTAAGACAACACTCATTCGCATACTCTTGGGCTATCTTAAACCATCGTCCGGGTGGGCAAAAGTTGATGGCTTGGACTGTGAACGCAAGTCCGTGGCCGTTCGCCGCGTCGTCGCGTATCTGCCAGCCGAAGCCTCGATGTTCCCGCAGATGAACGGTCGCGACGCGCTGAAGTTTTTTGCCGAAATCCGCCCCGGCAGCGACCTGCTGCGCTCCTTGAAACTGGCACAGCGGCTGGAGCTCGATCTGTCGCGGCGGATCGGCTTGATGTCCACGGGCATGAAGCAAAAGCTGGCCCTGGCGGCAACGTTGGCGGCCCAAACGCCCATTTACATTCTCGACGAGCCGACGTCGAATCTCGACCCGACCGTTCGCCAGGCGGTGCTCGCCCTCGTAAACGAAGCGCGGGCCGCAGGAAAGACCGTTCTCTTTTCATCGCACGTCTTGTCGGAAGTTGAAGAGGTCTGCGACCGCGTTGTCATTCTGCGAGCCGGCCGCCTGGTCCATACGCAAATCATGCGTGAGCTGCGGACGCAGCATCGCATCGCGGCGCAGCTCAGTGCCCCGCTTCCTCCGATTCCCCAGTCGCTCCGCCAGCAGCTTGTCATCGCCAGCCACGCGCCTGGCGAGGTGACGTTTGAAACCCCCGGCGAATTGGCGCCGCTGCTTGGCTGGCTGGCGACTTTGCCGCTGGCCGATGTCCGCATCGAACCAGTCGGCCTGCGCGCGATTTACGACCGGTATCACAGCGAACAACCCCTGGCGAGCGGCCAGCGTGAGCTGGCCGATGGTGTCACACCGCACAAGCAAGCAGCCCTATCGGGAGGCTAACACCTCCCGCTCGCCCGATCCCCGACTGCTGACCCCTGACTCCTGGTCCCCTTGAACGTCGCACTTCTCAAGAAATCTCTGCTCGAGGTTCGCCTTCTCTTCGCGGCGTGCCTCGTGCTTGTGTTCGCCTTCTGCTTCGTCCGCGTGTTCATCGTGGCGTCGCTGGAGCTGTCCGATTTCGCGGCGATTGTCGAGCGGCTCTGGGACAAATGGGGCAAGTTCTCGGCCGTGCCGCTGTCGCAGCTGCTCTCCTATCCCGGCCGCATCGCCCTGGCCTTTGATGAGCCGATCGTCGTCTTCACCATCTCGATCTTCGCGATCTCCCGCGGCTCGGACGTCGTCAGCGGCGAGCTCAATCGGGGCACGCTCGAGCTGCTCCTGGCCCAGCCCGTCAGCCGCCTGCAAGTGCTCGCGTCGCAGGCGCTAGTGACCATCGGTTGCCTGGCCCTGCTCTCGGCGGCGACGTGGTGCGGCACCTGGGTCGGCATTCAGGTCGCTACGGTCAAGGAAAGTGTGCCGCCCCCCAAGCTGAAGGTTCCGTTCCTGCCAGCCGTGCCCCTGCCCGTGCGATCGGACGAGAAGATCGAAATCCCGATGCGGGAGAAGGTCGATCCTGCTGTGTTCTGGCCAGGAGCGGTGAACCTGTTCTGCCTGGGCTGTGCGGTGGCCGGCGTGAGCTCGCTCGTAAGCGCTTGCGACCGGTATCGCTGGCGGACGATCGGGATTGTCGCCGCGTTTTATGTTCTCAGCATGATCTGCAAGATTCTCGGTCTGGCCTTCGAGCGGTTCGCCTGGCTCAAGGACCTGTCGCTGTTTACCGCCTACGAGCCGCAGAAGTTCATCGCGATCGCCACCCGCACGCCCGAGGACACCTGGAGCTTCGTGCGACAGGTCGAAGGCCTGCCGGAGCTCGGCCCGCTGGGTTACAACGCCATCCTGCTGGGAATTGCCGCGATCGGCTATCTGGCGGCAGCGATCGTCTTTCACAAGCGCGACCTGCCGGCGCCGCTGTAAAGTCGCCTTTCGCTCCGCGAAAGGACGTCCTTTCGCGGAGCGAAAGGCGACTATGCGTAACAACAACCTTGAATCACCCCTGGCGGGATTGCTACTATCAACGGGTGGAACAGAGGGGTTCACTTCGAGGTACTGAATTTGTCGCCCTGAGGGTGGCCGCCATGGCACTCCGCGCGTGCATTTCGCTAGCACTCGTTTCCCTATTGCTCCCGGCTCTGGCCTGGGGACGAACGTGGACCAATCGCGACGGCAAGACGGTCGAAGGGGATTTCGTCCGCCTCGACGGCGAGACGGTCGTATTGCTCGTGGGTGGCAAGGAAGCCCGCGTCCCTTTGGCGAGCTTGAGCGACGGCGACCAGGCGTACGCGAAGCTCTTTAACCCCACGCCGACCGAGAGCCCCGCGCCGCAGTCGCCCGCGCTGGGCGAAGGCGCAGCCCCCGCGCTCGCGCCCACCGCGCCCAAAGACCCGTCGGTTCCCGATCTTTCGCGCTCGCGCAAATGGACCGACCGCGCGGGCCGCTCGGTCAGCGCGGTGCTTAGCTCCGTCGCCGGCGGCACGGTCTATCTCAAGGCGGGTTCGCGCCTCCAGACGGTCAGCTATGCCCAGCTTTGCGACGAAGACCAGGAGGCCCTGCGGAAATACCTCGAATATCAGGGGCAGGGGCTCCAGGTTCCCGCCGGGGCCAAGGACCTGCCCGACCAGAGCCTGCGGTCGTGGCGCGACAAGAACGACAAATCGGTGCCCGGCATTTTGCGCCGCGTCGATCCCGACGGCAGCATCGTCATTCAGCTGGCCACGCGCACGGCCGCGTTCCCGCTCGACAGTTTCAGCCCCACCGACCAGGAGCATATTCGCGAGCAGGTAGCGGCCTTGGGCGGGGCCGACCTCTTGCCAGCCGACGACTCGATCCGCACCTGGCGCGATTGGCGCGGCCGACAGTTCACCGGCAAGCTCGATCCGCTGTTTCCCGCCAGTTCGATCAGCTCCACCGTCCATTTCAAGCTCGCCACCGGGCAGCCGAAATCGCTGTCGTTCGTCGCCCTGAGCGAGGCCGACCGCGACTACCTGCGGCAGCTCATCGAGTCGCAAGGGGGCGGCAGGTTTTTGCCCGATTCATTCCCCGAGCCGGAGACGGAAATCCGGATTTGGACGATGAACGACGGCGCGACGAGCGTCGAAGGCAAGTTCGTCCGCGTCGCCGGGGCCAGCGCGGTCTTGCGGACCGAAACGCAGCACAATCGGCAGTGCCCGCTCACCTCGCTGAGCGCGGCCGACCGGCGCTATATCGAGCAGGTCCTGGCTTCGCGCGGCGAGTCGGAAGCGGCGCCGCTGGTGGCCGACGACTGCCGCAAGTGGGTTTATGGCCCGGCAGGGCGCGGCAATACGCTGACCGCCAGGTTCGGCGATGCAGCCGAGGGCTACGTCAAGCTGCTCTTGCCCAACGAAGCTCGCCTGGGCAAGGACCGGGGCTATGTGGTGTTGCCGTACCTGTGCCTGTCGGACGAGGACCAGGAGCTGGTCAAGGCAGAATGGACCGGCAGCCCGGCGGCTCTGGTCCCGCTGGACGACACGGTCACGCTCGACGTTCGCGACTGGAGCTTAAGCGACGACCAGCGGGCCTTGCGGGGCAAGCTCCTATATGTGACGCACGATTCCGTGACGATCAGCGAGCGGGGCGTACCGCGCAAGGAACCGTTTTCCCAACTCAGCGCCGAAGACATGGACTACGTTCAGCGGATCGTCGCTTTGCAGGGCATGGCCAAATTCGATCCTCCCGCGGCCAGCGCCGGCGTGGTTTCGTCCGGCGTCGTATCGGCTCCGGCTTCACCGCCGGTTAGCAGCCAGCCGGCGCATTCGAGGATCACCATGCCCAAGAGCGCGTCGATGAGCGCGTATGAGGTGACTGTGGCGATCTTCTACTCGCTGGGCTTCGTGCTGCTTCTGGTGACGATCGCGGCGGTGCTGATGAAGGTGCTGAACTGACCGACGCTAGGCGATCATTTAGCCGCGTCGCAAGCGACGCGCTGGTCTTCAAAAAATCCCCAACTGATCGCGGGCTTCCTGCGTCATCTTGTCGGGTGTCCAGGGCGGATCGAGGACGATCTTTACCTCGACGTTGCCCATGCCGGGAAGCTGGCCCAGCACCTGCTTGCTGTTCTGAATCATCTGCGGGCCGGCCGGGCACATCGGGCTGGTCATCGTCATGTCAATCTTGCAGTCGGTTTTCCCCTCGGCTGCCGGCGCCAGATCGACGTTGTAGATCAGACCCAGATCGACGATGTTCACAAACAGCTCCGGATCGATCACCTTCTTCAGCTCTTCGCGGACGAGGTCTTCCGAGATGCTGCCGGCGGCGTAAGGTGCAGTGGACGAATCCGCCGGCTTCGGCGCTGATTTTGGGTCCCACGGGCCGGTATCGTGCGTCGAACCGGGGCGTTTTTCCTCGGCAGGCGTCGCGGCTGGCGGTGGGGACGGCGCTGCCGGCGGCGCGCCCGACTCGTTGATCTTTACCCAGACTTCGTCGCCGCGGATTTGGACCTCGTGGGCCACCGTATCCTCGGTCGCGGGCATGGTCAGCGCCTTGCCGCTCGTGATGTCGAATTTGGCCCCGTGCCGCGGGCAGGCGATCGTGTGGTCGTCGAGCGTACCTTCGGAAAGCGGCCCGCCGTCGTGCGTGCAGACGTCATCGAGGCAGAAGAATTCGCCGCCGACCCGCATCAAAACGACGATCCGATCGTCCACCTCGGCCAGCATCTGGCCGGGATCCGTGAGGTCGGTCGATTTGGCAACGCGAGTGAAGTCGGACATGACTCTTCGTAGGGCAAGCGTCCCGCTTGCCCAAATCCAGGACGTCCAATTCTACGCCAAGGACAAGCGAGACGCTTGTCCTACACATACTCCCGCACTCGACGCAAGATTGCCTGGCCCAGCGCTTCGCGGACGCTTTCGATTGTGATCCGGTCGAAAATCTGTTGGAAAAAGCCGCTCACGATGAGGCGCGTCGCTTCCTTCCGCGTCAGGCCGCGGGCCTGGGCGTAGAAGATCAGCTCCTCATCGACCTTGCCGGTCGTCGAGCCGTGCGTGCAGCGGACGTCGTCGCATTGGATCTCGAGGCCCGGAATCGAATCGGCCCGGGCCGTCGCGGCCAGGAGCAGGTTGTCGTTCCGCTGGTAGCCGTTGGTCTTGATGGCCAGCGGATCGACCTTGATCATTCCCCGCCAGACGGTCCGCGATTTGTCCTGGAGGGCCGACTTATAGAGGAAGTCACTGCGACAGTCGGGGGCGGCGTGGTGCTGGAGCGTGTGATACGAGATGTGCTGCTTACCTTCGGTGAACAGCACGCCGTTCACCTGCGTCGAGGCGCCGCGGCCAACCAATTCGACGTGCTGATTCACCTTCGACAGCCTGCTGCCGATGGCGGCCAGCGTCCACTGGAGCGAGGCGTCGCGGCCGACGATCGCCTTCTGGTGGGCGAAGTGCCAGACGCCGTGACCCCAGTTCTGCAAGGACACGAACCGCAGCCGCGAGTTCGGTGCGAGGATGACTTCCGTCGCACCGCAGTGAAATCCAGAGTCCTCCTGCCGTGGGCTGGCCGTCTCGCACATCACGGTCGCTTCGGCGTTTTCTTCGAGCACGATCAGCGTGTGTCCCAGATCGACGCCGCCGTCGCTGATCGCCGACAGGCAATGCAGCGGCTCTTCGATCGTGACATTCCGCGGCACATAGAGCAGATGCCCGCCCGACCAACAGGCCGCATGGAGTGCGGAGAACTTGTCGTACGTGGGATCGACGGCACGCGTGAAGAGGTGTTTGCGGATCAGCTCGCCGTGCGTATGGACCAGCTCGTCGAGGCTGCCGAAAACGACGCCTTTATCGGCCCATTTTGCTTTCAATGCCGAGTGCGCCGGCCGGCTGTCTTCTGCCGCCGTGCGGCCGGCGAGGTCGACGCCTTCGGTCAAAGTAGTCCCAGACTCCGTGTGGGACTGGTCTTGCCGGTGATCTCCGACTTTATCGCCCGGCCTGGCCCACACGGAGTGTGGGCCTACGGGCAGGCCAAACTGATTCAGCTTGAAGAGCCTAATGTCGGTCCGCATCCACTCTTCTTCGTTCCGCGCGGGCCAGTCCTTCTCTAGGGACGACTGCCACGCTTCCCGCCGCTGCTCCACCAGCCAGGCGGGCTCATTCCGCGCATGCAAGAACGCGTCGAATGATTGCTGATCGAAGCCGGGCTGGGAGAGCGTTGCGGTCATGGTGGTGTTGCACAGCGGCCAATGACGAATGCCGAACTTCAAATGACGAATCAATGACGAAAGTCAAAATCCGAATGTCGCGATCGTTCAGCTGCCCCCATTCGTCATTTGAATTTCGACATTCGACATTCGGATCACCCGACGCTGCCTTCCATCTGAAGCTGAATCAGCCGGTTCATCTCGACGGCGTATTCCATCGGCAGCTCCTTCACCAGCGGCTCGATGAAGCCGTTGACGATCATGGCGCTGGCCTCGTCCTCGGTCAGGCCGCGGCTCATCAGGTAGAAGAGCTGCTCCTCGCCGATCCGCGAGACGCTCGCCTCGTGGCCGACCGAGACGTCTTGCTCGGCGATTTCGATATAGGGATAGGTGTCGCTGCGGCTCTTGGCGTCGAGGATCAGGGCGTCGCAGACGACGTTCGTCTTGACGTTCTTGGCCCCCTTCTCGACCTTCACCAGGCCGCGGTAGCTGGCCCGGCCGCCGTTTTTGCTGATCGATTTGCTGATAATCTGGCCCGAAGTGTTCGGGGCACAGTGAACCAGCTTGGCCCCGGCGTCCTGATGCTGCCCCGCCCCGGCGAACGCAATCGACAGAACCTCGCCGCGGGCCCCCGGCTCCATCATATAGACGGACGGGTATTTCATCGTCAGCCGGCTGCCGAGGTTGCCGTCGATCCATTCCATCGTCGCGTCGGCATAGGCCATCGCCCGCTTGGTCACGAGGTTGTAGATGTTGTTGGCCCAGTTCTGGATGGTCGTGTAGCGGCAGCGGGCCCCACGCTTGACGACGATCTCGACGACCGCCGAGTGCAGGCTTTCGCTCGAATACATCGGAGCGGTGCAGCCCTCGACGTAGTGCACGCTGGCCCCTTCATCGACGATGATCAGCGTCCGCTCGAACTGGCCCATCCGCTCGGCGTTGATGCGGAAATAGGCCTGGAGCGGGAAGTCGATCTTCACCCCCGGCGGCACATAGATGAACGAGCCGCCCGACCAGACCGCCGAGTTCAGGGCGGCGAACTTGTTGTCGTTCGACGGGATGACCGTGGCCAGATATTTCTGCACGATCTCCGGATGCTCGCGCACGGCCGAGTCGGTATCGGTGAACAGCACGCCCTTCTTCGCCAGGTCGTCCTTCAGGGAGCCATACACCACTTCGCTCTCGAACTGGGCCTTCACGCCCGAGAGGAACTTCTTCTCCGCCTCGGGAATCCCCAGCCGATCGAACGTCTTCTTGATCTCCTCGGGCACGTCCTCCCAGGTTTTGCCCTGGTGCTCGGCCGGCTTGAGGTAGTAGTAGATGTCCTGGAAATCGAGGGCGATGTTGCCGCCCCACTTGGGCATAGGCTTACTGAAGAAAATCTCCAGGGCCTCCAGGCGGAACTGCCGCATCCAGTCGGGCTCGTTCTTCATCTCCGAGATCTGGCTGACGATCTCGGCATTGAGCCCCTTCTGGGCGCGGAAGACCGGCTTCGACTCGGTGTGGAAGTCGTATTTGTTGATCTCACCGATGGGATCGGCGAGGGTCGGGTTGAGGATATCGGTTGACATGATTTGCGCCCTAATGACGAATGTCGAAATTCAAATGACGAATCAATGACGAATTCCGAATGGCGAATGTGACGCAACGACACTCATGCTTCGTCATTCGGATTTGATTCGTCATTCAGATTTCGACATTCGTCATTCCTATTGTTATGCGACCGCCGCGGCCTCCTCCTTCTCCACCATCTTCCGGTTCGCCTCGTCGGCGTCGGGATAGGCCTGGCGGATGCGGTCGTAGCCTTGCGTGTGTAGTTCGTTCGCCAATTCCACGCCGCCGGTCTCGACGATGCGGCCGCCGAGAATGACGTGCGTGAAATCGGGCGGGTTATGTTCGAGCAGCTTGTCGTGATGCGTGATGATCAATAAACCCATCTTCTCGCGGCCGATCTCGGCGATCGACTGGCTGGCCAGGCGGACCGCGTCGGCGTCGAGGCCGCTGTCAGTCTCGTCGAGGATCGCGATTTTCGGCTGGAGCATGGCGAGCTGGAGGATTTCGGCCCGCTTCATCTCGCCTCCCGAAAAACCGTCGTTGACATAGCGGCGGGCGAACTCGCTCTCCATGCGGAGCTGCTCCATCTTACCCTTCAGTTCCCTGCGGAACTCGCGCATCGGCATCAGTTCTTCGCCTTCCTTTCGCTCCGGGTGACGGACGTTTGTGGCCGCATGGCGGAGAAAGTCCGCCAGCTTCACGCCAGGAATCGCCACCGGTCGCTGAAAGGCATAAAAGAGGCCCAAGCGGGCCCGCTCGTCGGCCGACTTGTCGAGCAGGTTCTCCCCATTGAGGGTCATCGTGCCTGCGGTCACCTGGTATTTTGGGTGCCCCATGATCACCAGGCCCAGCGTGCTTTTGCCCGAGCCGTTGGGGCCCATCAGCGCGTGCGTTTCGCCGCGGCGAATCGTGAGGTTCACGCCGCGCAGGATCGGCTTGCCTTCGACCGAGACGTGGAGGTTGTCGATCTTTAATGTGTCAGTCATGTTTATTGGAAATGTCGAATGTCGAAAGTCAAATGACGAAGGAATGTAGTAATGACGAAACCCGAACTATCGATTCGTGCTTTGATTTTCGTCATTGATTCGTCATTCAGATTTCGTCCTTCGTCATTCACAGCTATCCCGTAATCTTCTGGTGGTCCGTCAGCGGCGTGGCGGCCTCCAAGGCAGGGGCCGCGTAACCGCTGTGGTGTGGAATCGGCAGTTCGTCCTCGACCTTCGGGCCGAGCTTGCCGGCGGTCGAGAGGAAGTGGCCGAATCCGTCACCCGTCTTCTGCTTGGCCATCCGATGGCCGCGAATCTTGTCTTGAATCCGCATCAGCCCTTCGAGCAGCGCCTCGGGCCGCGGCGGGCAGCCGGGGATGTAGACATCGACGGGCACCACCAGATCGACACCCTTCACCACGTGGTAGCCCCACTTGAAATACGGCCCGCCGCCGACGGTGCATGCGCCCATCGCGATCACGAACTTTGGATCGGGCATCATGTTGTATAGGCGCCTCACCCGGCTGGCCATTTTGTAAGTCACCGTGCCCGCCACGATCATCAGGTCGGCCTGCCGCGGCGTCGCCCGGAAGGCGCCCGCGCCGAAGCGGTCCATGTCGTAGCGGCTGGCGCCGGCGGCCATCATCTCAATGGCACAGCACGCCAGGCCAAACGTCATCGGCCAGATGCTCGACTGCCGGCCCCAGTTGATGGCCTGCTCGAGCGTCGTGGTGATGACGTTTTCTTCAAGTCGCCCTTCGATCCAGGGCGGAATGCGGATGTTCTGGTCCATGATGGTTCGTTATTTCAGGGCTATCGTGAAGTTGTGGCAAACCCGATAGCTTACTTGATTCTCATCGTTACGGGAGGGCGAGGCTCCCGCCGAGCCGCGACTCGGCGCTGCCGTCGCGAAAAGGCGGCTCCGCGGGAGCGTCGCCCTCCCGGAGCTGCGGTTCAAACGTGCAACAAGTGTGCCCGTCGAGGCGGCAATTCGAGAGCCGGACGTTCTCGCCGAGCAGCTGTGAAAACAGGTTCTTCTCCATCGCACAGACCGACCGATCGCGATCGGCCAGCTCTGGATAAGGGCAAGCCCGGGCGTGAAGCACCGGCAGGTCGCGCGACCGCTCGACGTCGAAGGGAATCTGCCTTTGGCGGAACAATTCCGCCAGCGATTCCATCCGCTCATCGAGATTCGAACCGCGAATCTGCTCCGCATACAATGACGCCATCCGGCCGCTGATCCGCGAGAGCAACCCCCGGCGAACCTCAGCGTCCTTGATCTCGCGAATTTCCTCCCACAGGGCAATGGCCAAGTCGGCGAAATTGGCCCCCGCCCGGCGGCGGCCTTTTTCGGTCAGACCATACCGGTGTATTGGCCGCCCGCGAGCTGCTTCCCCGTCACTCGCGCGCTCCGTCGATTTCTCGATGTCGCCCAGCGCCAACAGCCGCGTCAGCCGCTGCCGCACGGCTGTTGCCGTAACCTCCATTGCCCTCGCCAATTGCGCGACGCTGCACGGTCCTGACTTGCGCAGGATGTCGAGCAGCCCGATGTCGGAAGTGGTTGTTTCAGTGCTCATTGCATCACCGCTTAGCCTCTCTTATCCTACGCGATCGGCGATTTTTGACAAGGCTATATGTCAAAAATAGGCCGCGCGAATAGCGGCGACGCAACTCGTTATCTGGCAGCACCTTACAGACAGCAGTGCAGCCGACCTAATCAGCGTTTTCCGTATCGCCCGTGTCGATATTGAGCGGAGCCGTATCCAAACTTTCGACCTCAGCCGGGGGCAGGGTTAGCACTCTGTGGAGACAGTAGGCGGTAAGCGCGAGGACGGAGCCCACCGAAGTAATCATGACCAACCAGCCAAGGGCATTCATCGTGGAACTCCGTGCGTTGGCAAAGCCAGAATGAAGCATTAGGGCTCCAGGTTTTTGAAGCGCCCTTCCGCTTCCCACCGCCGACCGGCAATGTGAATTACGATCAGCAGAAAGAGCCACACTAGCCCGGCGAAGGCTACCGCCATGAGGGCCACGGGCTGCTTCAGGGCTTCCACATATACCCGCCCCTGCGTCCAACAGACGCCAATGAAGATGGCAATCAGGAACACAGGCGTCACATACTTCAACAACCATTGCACGAACCACGGAATTCGCATGTGCGCCCCATAATGTGCCTCCTTGTCGCCGCGCTCGATGCCGAACACCCAGCCGTAGAGGATCGATTGCACCAGCGCCAGGACGACGATCGCCATCGTGCCGACCCAGAAATCGAGCGTATCCAGGGCCAGCATTCCCTTGGAGAAATAGACCACGAACCCGCTGCCGATGGCGGTAATAAGCATGAGAAACGCCACGGATGCATGTCGCTTGAGGCCCAGCCCCTCCTCTAAGAATGCGATGACTGGCTGGAGCATCGACAGACTGCTGGTGATGGCGGCCAGAAACAACATGAGGAACCAAAGGAAACCAAAGAACTGTCCGGCCGGCATCGCATCGAACACGTTGGGCAGCGTCTTGAAGCCTAGGTCGAATCCGGTGGCCATAGCGGCCGCACCCATGAACGCGAACGCCGCGGGAATAGTAATCAAACCGCCCAGGCAGACTTCAAAAAACTCGTTCATTGAACTTGCCGTCAACCCGCTCAGCACCACGTCATCCTTCTTCTTGAGGTAACTTGCGTAATTGATAATCACGCCAAAGCCGACGGAGAGGCTGAAGAAAATCTGTCCAGCGGCGGCCAGCCAGGTCTTGGGATTTGCGATCTGTTTGAAGTCTGGATTCCACATGAAGCCCAATCCATTAATGACGTTCTGGTCGGGCTTGGCTGGGTCCGGCGTTCCCAGTGTAAGCACTCGCGCAAGTACGACTAGC
>JAKEHX010000226.1 GCA_022614795.1 Planctomycetaceae bacterium
GCCGTCGAGCAGCTTGACCGGCTCGCCGTCGGGCTGGTCGTCGTAATTCTTGTCGGGAATGAAGAGCAGATACGGAGCAGCCCCGACCCAGACGCCGCCGAATCCCAGCTCCAGACCGCTGACCAGGTTCAGCCCTTCGTAAAAGACGGTGCGTTTATCCAGCGTGCCGTTCAGGTCGGTGTCTTCGAAGATGAGGATGCGGTCGCGGCCTTTGTCCCCTTTGGCGCGGGTCGGATATTCGTAGGCCTCGGCGATCCAGATGCGGCCGCGGTCGTCGATGGCCATGGCGATCGGCTGCTTGACGTCGGGCTCCTGGGCCGCGCATTGCACCGAGAAGCCGGGCGGCACGACCATCGCCTGGGCGGCTTCGTCGCCCGACAGGCCGGCGTGGGGATAGAGGGCGGCGACTTGGGGGACGGGCAGGTCGGACGAAAGCGTTTTGAACTTCGGCCGGGCAGCATGGAAGCGGAAATCGTCAAAGTTCACGTGCCCCCAGCCGGCCTTATGCTGATCGACGATGCGAATGAAGATTTTCTTGCCTTTGTGCCTGGTGAGATCGACGATCACGGGCCGCAGGTTTTCTTCGCTTTTGCCGCGGGCGTCGTGGATCACCTTGTTGTCCTCGGCGCTGACCACTTCGACGCGCGTCTCGCGATAGGGCCCGCCGCCGATCAGAAAGCTCGCATACGGATACGTCACCTCGAACGTGGCCGAGGTCAGAGTGCCCGTCGGCTCGTCGCGCAGCTTCTCATAGCCGCCGATCCAAAACTGGCCAGTGTGCTCGCTTTTCTTTCCTTCGCCGAACGGCCGTCCCGGCTGCTGGGCGATCTCCCCCTTGATCGGCTGCCCCTCGAAGGCCTTCCCCTCGGCCGTCCAACCGTCGAGGGTGCCGGTCTCGAAGTTCAAATTGAGCGGCTCGTCGCCGGCGCCGACGGGGACGACGCCAGGATCGCCCTGGGGTTCGTTGAGGGGGTTGCTGACAGGCTTGGCGTCAGGCTTTTCCTGGGCGAGGACTAACCCGGCGACTAATGCGAGAGCGAGGCAAACGGAGAGGCGAACGAGCACGGGGAGACTCCCGAGATGGGGTTACGTCAGAGATGGCCCCATTGTGAGCAGGCTGGGACAGATGTCAATTCGCGGGCGATGAGTCCCGTTTACGGGAGTTTCTCCCACCAGGCCCGTCGTTTACGACGGGTTCACGGAACCACCACAAGATTCGTTCGCTCAGCCTCGTTCACGAGGCTTTCCCGTCCGGCTTTAGCCATTGCCAGCGGTGGCCGCAAACGGAAAACGAGAATGCCCGTGAACGGGCATGAAGGGATAAAGGCTTCGGGCGCTGCTAGCCCGGCATGAATGCCGGGCCTCAGGCGAGCAAGGACCGTGAACGGTCCTCAAGACCACTGCGAACCGCAGCAAGACTTACGCGAGCGCGCCCGCTACGGCATCGAGTTGATTGCGACCAGGATGAAGCAAGCGATCACGAAGATCACGACCGCGACGGCAATCATACCCGCCGAGCCCGCCGTCATTTTTGACTGCACTTCGGGCGGAAACTCTTCCTTGGCAATCGGCCCACATTGGCAGCACCGGAACGATCCGAACGCGCCATAGATGAGCGCCCCGACCAGCCCGCCAGCGACTGCGGCGCCGGGACTGGAGGCACGTTCGACGTTCTGACCACAGCGGGGGCATTGATAGGCCATGCGATCACCTCACCACGCAAAGATGCAAGAAGCTGCGAAAACATAGATCGTAGAAAGAGTGCGTCCACCTGGATGCGGCTGATTCGCTGCAACGCCAGCCGTGCGGGTAGTGTCGATTTTGCGGCGTGCCGCTCGTCCTCGTCCTCGAATGGGGCCGGGAGGAACCGAGGACGAGGACGAGGACGAGGACGACGGGAAAGAGGCCCTATTTGGCCTTCGGCATCGCCCCGCTGATCAGCGTCACCAGGTTTTGATGGACGTTGGGGACCGGCGCGATGAGGACGGTGCCGTGGCCCGCGAAAGTGCTGAGCAGGCCCTCGCCGGAGCTGAGAGAGCCGAGGATCGACCGGGCCGCCTTTTGGACCTCGAAGGTCAGTCCGGCTGTGCGGGCCAGGGCGAACCTGCCATCGACCGAAAGCTTCTCGCCTTGGAGGTGAATCCGCTGTACCTGGCCGGGGGCCTGCATCACGACTTTGCCGTTCCCTTTGACGGACGTCTGGAACCACCCTTCGCCGCCAAATAGAGCCGTCAGCGCCTTATTCCGCCACACGCCCACCTCCACCGCCGCATCGCTACAGACGTAGGCCCCTTGCTCGAGAATCCATTCTTCGCCGGCCAGGTCGAGGATTTCGTATTCGCCGAAAATCGGCGGGCCGAAGAAGATTTCGCCGGTCCCCTGGTAGGTTGGCCGAAAGATGTTCTCGCGGGTCACCACGCTTTTGAGAAAACCGCCGACCGAAGGAACGGACGAGGTCATCTCGATCTGGCCGCGCATGTAGTGGAGCGCCCCCGATTCGGCCCGGACCGTTTCGCCGCTTATGACGCAGCGGACCATTTTGAGCCCCTCGCGGGCGACAATTTCGAATTGAGCCATGGAGAAACCTCGTGATGCTGATTTGTGCCGAGCAGCCTGCCTGGTATTCGCCGTAGTCGGGGCCAGCTTTTATTGGAAGCGATTTCCACGGGTGATTTCGTAGCTCAAACGGGTTAGAGTTCAGGCGGGATTTCCTGAAGTCTGGCGACTTCAGCTACGGGCGCCCGTCGATGTTCTTCGGCGGGGCAGGTTTTGTTCCCTGCAAGTTGGGAACGACGTTGATCCCCAGCTTCGCCAGGCAAACGATCAACAGGCCCGAGAAGAAAACTTCATCGAGGTTGCCAATGCCCGGAAAGATGTCTGGAATTTCGCCCACGGCGCCCCAGCCGAGATTGGCAAGATAGACGCATGAAACGAGCACCCCGCCAATGGCGACGAGCTTGGACGTGAGTGTGGGACCGACAGATGCCTGGGGCGCGTTAGACATAGCACGTTATTCGTCGGCCGGAACGCGAGATTAGGAAACGGCTGCGAGCGCCGTCCGGCCCAGCGTCGCCGCTTCCATGATCTTATGCTCGGTCGCCTCGGCGCGGGAGAACGTCGCGGTCAGGCGGCCCTCGGAGAGGACCAGAATCCGGTCGCAAACGGTCAATAGCTCGGGCAGCTCGCTCGACGTCATGATGACGCCGATGCCGCCGCTGGTTTTGTCTCCCTGGGCCTTGTCGCCGCGCACCAGCCCATCGATCAATCGATACAGCTCGGCCTTGGCGCCGACATCGACGCCGCGGGTGGGATCGTCGAGCAAAAGCACTTGCGGCTGGGTCAAAAGCCAGCGGCCGATGATGCATTTTTGCTGGTTGCCGCCGCTTAAGCTGGTGATCGGCGCGGCCAGGCCGGACGATTTGACCGCGAGCTGCTCGGAGGCGGCGCCGGCTATTCGCCACTCGCGGCTGCGGTTGATGAAGCCGGCCAGTCCCGTCTGGTCGAGCGTGCAGATCGAGATGTTCTCGCCGACGTTCATCGCGGCAAAGAGACCGAGCCGCTTGCGGTCTTCGGTGACCAGGGCGATTCCCGCCTCGCACGCTTCGCCCGGGTGCCGGAAGTTGACTGGCTGGCCGAGCAGCTCGATCTTACCGGTCGGTCGCTCGGCGGCGGCTCCAAACAGGCATTCCAAGAGTTCGGTGCGGCCGGCGCCCATCAAGCCGGCGATGCCGAGCACTTCGCCGCGGCGCAGCTCGAACGACACGTCCTTGAGCCGCCAGCCGCGGGCATGGCCGGGCCAGGAGAGCGAGAGATTCTCAACCCGCAGCAGCACGTCAGCCGCCTTCCGCTGGCTGCCGAAATCGATGGCCTCGATTTCGCGGCCCACCATCAAATGCGTGACTACCTTGGGGCTGGTTTCCTTGGTGCTGAGCGTTCTGACGAGCTTGCCGTCGCGCAGGACGGTGATGCGGTCGGACAGGTGAAAAATCTCGTCCAGCTTGTGCGAGATGTAGAGGATGGTCACGCCGCGCTTCCGCAGCCGCTCGATGACGCGATAGAGCCGGCTGACCTCGGATTCGGTCAGGGCGCTCGTGGGCTCGTCCATGATCAGGATGTCGCTTTGCAGCGAGAGGGCCTTGGCGATTTCGATGAGCTGCTGGTCGCCGACGCGCAGGCTGCCCGCTAATGACCGCGGCAACACTTCGCATTCCAGCTCGCGCAAGAGCCGGCCGGCCGCCTCGTCCATGGCCCGGTCGTCGCGAAAGCCCAGCCACCCGCGGATTTCTCGGCCCAGGAAGATATTCGCCGCAGCCGAAAGCTGCTCGACCAGGTTGAGCTCCTGGTGGATGATGCTCACGCCGGCGGCTTCGGCATCGCGTGTGCCGGCGAAACGGACGGGCTTGCCTTCCAGGATCAGCTCCCCTTCGAAGTCGGTGAGCACGCCGGAGAGGATCTTCATCAGCGTGCTTTTGCCCGCGCCGTTTTCGCCGACAATCGCGTGCAGCTCGCCCGGCAGCACGTCGATGCTGACGTCGGCCAGCGCCTGCACGCCGGGAAAGGCCTTGGAGACGCGGCGGATGGCGATGATGGGCTGAGACACGGCGTCGGGGGTCGGGAGTCGGGAGTCGGGAGTCGCGAGGGCAACGTGCCAAGCCGCGAGTCACTATTTGACTTCTGATCGACGGAGTTCCAACGCCTTCCAGGCAACGAGAACAACGAGCGCAAAAAGCATGCCGCCAAGCCCTGTGCGAGAGCCGATCGTGATCAGACCGGCCAGCCCACAGGCCAGGGCCAGGCACGGAATTGCCAGGATCCCGAGCCAGCCGGGAAAGAGCTGCCGGCGCGATTGCCGGATTTCGCGGAGCTGACTGAAGGTCACCGCCAGCACGACGACGATCCCGACGATCAACCCTTCATAGATGTCGGAGCTGGTCTTGATGATGCGGGCGACCGAATCGACAACCGCCCGCAGAAAGATCGCTCCCAAAAGGGTTCCCGGGATCGTGCCAATGCCGCCTTGCAAGCTGCACCCACCGACCACCGCTGCAGCAATCGCATTGAGCTCGTAGCCATTAGCCAGAGTCGTGGGCTTTGCTCCCGCTTCGGCGATATAGAACATGCCGGTCAAACTGGCGCATACGGCACTGAACGTGTAGGCAAACCACTTGACGTTTTCGGTGCGAATGCCCGACAGGCGGGCTGCCTGCTCATTGCCGCCCAGTGCATAAATATGTCGACCGAGCACGGTGCGGCTGAGGATGAGCCAAGTTCCTGAAGCCAGCACCGCCAGGAGCAAAAGCGACAGCTCGACCCGCTCGGTGAGGAAATCGCAGAAGGGGTCGCTGAAGGGGAGGTCTTCCGAGCTGCTGTCCTTGAAACGGCCGGTCATGTAGTAGCAGAAGGCTCGTGCGAGACTTCGCAGTCCGACCAGCGAGCCCAGCGTTACGATAAACGGCGGCAAGCGCAGAGCAGTAATCATCCACGTATGCAGAGTGCCTACGACCAGGCCGGCCGTTAGGGAGGCGGCAATCGCAACACACCAAACTACTGGCCCCGCTCCTTCATCAGAATTGAATCGCTCGCCACCTAGAGCCATCAGCAGCGTCGCACAGATCGTTCCGCTTAGAGCCGCCATCGACCCGAGCGAGAGATCGATGCCGCCCGAGATGATCACGACCGCGGCACCCAGTGCCAGGATACCAAGCGGAGCGAGGCGGCGGCCGTTGTCCTGGAGTGAACGGACGGGATAGTTGACGTACGAATGGCTGCGGTCGAGCGCGGCCGTGCCTGCGACGACCAGCAGGATGGAAATGACAAGAGCCCACTCATTGGCGCGCAAGAGGCCGCGCGGCCCCTGGGAATTGGTCATGAGCTCTTCAGACCGTATTTATCCAGCCACGCCTGAAACTGCGATAACGTCATAAACTCGACGACTTTCGGATCGAAAAGTTCGGGCTTGACGGGCGAACCTTCACTCGACACAACGACTCGCAGGCCGGTCGTATAAACGTCGCCGTCGGGCTGGCCCTGGTTGGGATACATCGCTTTCAGCGTCGCTTCGTCGCCGGTGACCATCGCCTTGAGCAGACGGACGCTTTGGCGGCCCATGTCAAACGGGTTCTGAACAACCATCACATCAACATTGCCTTCGTGCATGGCCTTGATCGCATTGCTCGCGGCGTCGAACGTGGCGATCGTGAGCTTGTCGCGAACCTTGCGCTGGGCGACGACATCGGCAATGGCCGGGGCATTGTAGGCCCAAATCCCGAACAAAACGGCAATTTTATCGCCGTGGTTGTCGAGGGAGGTGCGGACATTGTCGTGCGCCTTTTGGTGGTTGCCGTTGTCGGGCATTCGATCAAGCTCGGTGTATTCCTTGCCCAGGGCCTCGGCCACTCCGTTCATCCGATTACGAGCATTGTCGTTAACCGTCGAACCGGCAAACTGGACGTAGCCGCCGCTCGTGATTCCCTTGCTTTGCAACACTGCGCGGGCGGCGGTTCCCAGGGCCCGGCCGCCAACCGAATTGTCGGTGCCGATATAAAAGCTGCGGGCGTCGCGAAATCGCTCGCGGTTGAGATCGGCATCGACGGTGATGACCTTCTTGCCTTGTTCCTGAAGTTTGCGCATCTCATCGGCGATCGTCTTGTTGTCGGCCTCGAATGGCGAGATGGCAATTCCAATGATCTCTGGTTCAGTCGCGTACTGACGCAGCTTGTCGATTTGCCCCTCGACGGTGAAATTGGCCTTGTCCATGGCAACCGTGAATCCGGCTGCTTCGATGTTAAACTCCTTCGCGCCCTCCATCAGTCCGGCGTTGCAAGTGTCC
>JAKEHX010000227.1 GCA_022614795.1 Planctomycetaceae bacterium
GGGCCCGCGTCGTGGCCGATCGGCTCAAGGTGGCGCAGCAATTCGGCGCGACGCCGCACACGGAATCGGCCGGCAAGGCGCTGGCGCTCGGGCAGATACGGGCGTCACCGGCCTGGCACTGCTGGCCTTTCTAGCTAGCGGCGACACGCATCTCGAAGGGACGCACCGCGAGAAAGTGCAGCATGGCCTGGAGTTTCTGCTGGGAAGCCAGGCCGAGAGCGGCAGCCTGGCAGGGCAAGCCGATTTCTATGCGGCGATGTATTGCCACGGGATTGCCACGCTGGCCTTGAGCGAGGCCTATGCCCTGTCGGGCGACGACCGACTTTTGCCCGGGTTGCGGAAGGCACTGCGATATTCGACAACCGCGCAGCACGTCGTCGGCGGCTGGCGATATCAGCCGGGCGATCCGGGCGACATGAGCCAGTTCGGCTGGCAGTTGATGGCTCTGCGCAGTGCGGAGCTGGCCGGCATTCCGATTCCAGCCGAGACGCGCGTGCGGATGACGCGGTTTTTGCGGTCGGCTTCGGCGGGCCGGGCGAAGGGGCTGGCATCGTATCGTCCCGGCGAGCGGGCCAGCCGCAGCATGACGGCCGAGGCCCTGGTCTGCCGCTATTTCCTCCAGGCCGAGAACGCGCCGGCCGCGCTCGATGAGGCCGCGGCGTACGTGATCGAAGAGAAACCGGGTGACGGGCAGAACAACTTTTACTACTGGTACTACGGGACGCTGGCGATCTTCCAGCGGCAGGGGGACGAGTGGCCGGCGTGGAACGCGGCACTTCAGCGGCAGCTATTGCACAGCCAGCGGTTCGATGGCGAGCGGCGGGGGAGCTGGGACCCCGACCCGGTGTGGGGCGGGTATGGCGGCCGCGTCTATAGCACGGCAATGGGCGCGTTGTGCCTCGAGGTCTATTACCGCTACTTGCCGCTGTATGGCGAAAAAGCCAGTCAACAAGAAGCACGCTGGACCGACCGGCCCGCGACCGCTCCATCGCCGCGGTGAGCAATTTCCGCGGCGCTAACGGGAGGGCGAGGCTCACGGCAGTTCATAACACGCCGCTTCGCGGGCATTGCGCACCAGCAGCTTGCGGCCATAAAGACAGAGGTTGTTCCAGGTCTTGTCGGTTAGGACCTGGATCGATCCGCGCTCGATATGCTCCCGCGGGTTGGCCTCGACCAGGACCAGGCGGCCGTCCTCGGCCTGGACCAGGATCAAGTCGCCCACGCCGAGAATTTGCCCGTGGCCATAGCTCGCTTTGCGGCTCCGTTTCCAGGTCTTGCGGCCGGTCGCCAGCTCGACGCACTCGAGATAGCCGTTCGACAGGCCGAAGATGTGGCCATCAATGATGCTGACATTCGTGAACTTGGTTTCCAGCACTTGCGGATTGGTCCAGACCGATGTCTTCTCCAGGCCGCCGCCGGCCAGCGGTTTGAATTCGAGCAGCTCAGCCCCGACGCCATAGCCCTTCGTCAAGAGGACGCGGCTCTCGTCCACGGGAACCGCTTGCGAGGAGCTGGCGTTCTGGGTGCTGTTGCCGGGCCAAGGGTGCGACCAGAGGAGCGTGCCGGTTTGCGGATCGTGCCCTGAAGCGGAGGCCTCGTTGACGATCAGAATCTGCCGCACGCCCGCGGTCGTGGCGACCGCCGGCGAGGAGTAGCTGATCTGGTCGGCCCCTCCTTCCCAAACGAGCTCGCCCGACTTGGCCTTGAAGGCTATGAGCGACTTCGCCTGGCCCACGAGCCCGCCGGCCGGCACGACGACCAGATCATCGACGACCAGCGGCGAAGCGGCCCGGCCCCATTGCACGAGCTGTTCATCGACTTCCGGTGTTTCGCCGAAATATCGCTCGCGCAGATTCACCTGCCAGAGCGGCGCGCCGGTCTTGCCATCCAGGCAGCGCAGCATCCCAGTCGCACCCAGGGCGTAAACGCGGCCCTCGTGGATCGTGGGCGTGCTCCGCGGGCCGATGCCGCCGAGCGGGTTTTCGTGCCGAGCTTCGATCGAATGGCCCCAAACGGGATTGCCGGTGGCGACTTCGTAACACGCGACCCACTCTTCGGGCCCGCGCTGCTCCATCGTCACCGCAAAACCATTCACAGCCGTGAAGGCCGACCAGCCGGCGCCGATCGTCCGCCGCCACAGTTCCCGCGGCGGATTGGCGGCCCAGTCGCGGGCCAGTTCCGGCTGCGGCAGCCAGCAATTGCGCTCGGGCCCGAGGAACTGCGGGAAATCGTCCGGAGTCGTGGTTGCCAGGTCCGCGGCCGGTGCGCTGGCTTTCGCCTCGATCTTGCCGATCACGGTGTCGGCCACCGGTTGCCAGCGGGGCTCATAAATGGGAATCATCTCGCCATTGACGCCGACAAAACGAAAGAACAGGAAAAACAGGCCGATCATCGCCGGTATGCCGGCCAGAACAATCCGGCGCAATAGCGGCGGATAGTTGCTCAGGAAGCAAAACCAGATGACCAGCGCCACCGCCGCGACGAAGCCAAACACGAGCGTCAGGATGTTCGCCAGCGCCATGTCGTTCCACGGCGAAGGAACGCCGTCAAACGTCGGCAGCGTGCGGACAATGACAATCGCCACGAGGCACAAGGCAATCACGATCCGGCTGACAAGCCCGGGAAACAATTGCGACGGTCTTGGCTTGGTAGGCTCAGGAAACTCGACGGCAGGTTTGGCGGTGGTCATGGTTTCGCGTTGTCTAATCCCTTGCCGCGGAGCGTTTTCATGTGAGCAAACAGATCGGCCAGCTCGGCATCGGTCACGTCGTTCAACAGGCCAGTGGGCATCAGCGACAGCCGACTCTTGTGCATGGCAATGATTTCATCGCCCGCCACGCGCACCGTCACGTCCGGGGTCGTTTGCACGAGCGTGGCGTCCGGCGATTCATAGACGACGAGGCCCGAAATCATGCGGCCTGAGGCGGTCACCACCTGGGTTGTCTGGTAGAGCGGCGAGACCTCCTTGTTCGGATCGACGATCGCCGCCAAGAGGTCGTCGCGCGACAGCCGCCCGAACGTCCCCGCCAAATCGGGCCCGAGCGGGCTGTTGCCGGCGTGACACTTTTGACACGCCTTTTTCTCAAACACTAGCCGGCCGCGCATGGCGTCACCGGTTTCCCAGTCGATCTTCGCCAGCCGCGCTTGCCAGTCGGCGGCGGACGCGGAGCCGAACGCGGTCAGCTTGGAGGCCGATTGCGGATACGTGGTGGCGAACCAATCGAACCAGGGCTGATAGGCAGCGAGCGGATCCTGGTCTTTGACATCGTTAGTTTCGATCGGCTGATTGCTCCACGTTGCCAGCAGCCTGGCGAGCGCCAGGCGGACGGAGCGGCCGTCGGGCGACAGGCAGGCCTGCTTGAGGGCCTGCATGGCCGCGAGGACTTCGGCTTCGCTGGGAGTGCCGCCAAGTTTGGCAAGCGCCGCGGCCGCCAGCTCGATCGACGTCGCCTGCACGGCCGCAAGTGAATCGACAAACCGCGTGCGGTCGTCGGCGTGGGGCTTCTCGGCCAGCACCGCCAGGATTGCATCGCGGCGGGCAAAATCGGTCCAGGCCTCGCGCAGGGCCGGCAGCGCTTCGTCCGCCGGCAGCGCCGCCGCCAGCGTCACCAACTCATCGGTCCAGCGCAGCTCGCCCTCTGACGTGCGGACCGCTGCGATCAGCTTGCGGGCAGCCTGGGGCTGGATTTGGCTCGGCATGTGTCGCGCCAGGATCGCCTGCGACGGCAAATTGAACTGGCTTTGAGCGACCAGCCGCTCGGCCAATGCCCCATCGCGGGCGTAGAGCCGGTCGAGCGCCTCGCCGACCCGCGCCGGCCAGTTGCGGCTGATGTACATGGCCTGGGCCTGCATCTTTTGCTGCAAAGCGGCCAGCGCCGCGGCGGTGCGCTCGGTGGCCTGCTCGCTCCGCCGGCCAGGAAGACGTGACAGACAAATCAGGTAATGCAAATCGTCCTGCGGCGACGTCGATTGCGAGAACTGCTCGGTAATTCGGTCGATCAGGCCCGCATTATCGACGCCGAGCATCGCCAGCAGCCGGGCCAGCTCGAGATTCAGCTGGGAACCACTGGCAGGAAATGCCGCCGCGAGCTTACTGGCACATTGGCAGCTTTCCACGGCGATCGTTTCCTGGTCGGCGCTGAGCGAATAGCCGGCATACACGTCGGCTTTCATCGGCTCGGTGGCAATGTCGCCCAGGGCCAATTCCATGAGCCGCACGCATCCCAGCCGCTCCTCGTCGGTTGCAGCCGCCAGAAACGCCTCGGCCGCGGATGAAAAGTGATCGCCAGTGAGCTGCCGACGGAATGCCAGCCGCCACAGGTCGCTGGCCGAGCGGCCTTCGATCGGGACATCACGGCGGGAATCGGCCACGAGTGCGGCGGCCCGGACTCGGCGGTCGGGTGACGCGAAGCCATTGGCCCAGGACGCCTGGGCGACGATCTCGGACATCGCGCCGCTCAGCTGGGGCCAATTGCCCAAAGCCTCCCACGCGGCCCGCTGGACGCGCACGTCGTCATGGGCCGTGGTCGCCACGAGGACGCGAATTGCGTCGCCGTCGCGCGGATGGCGAGCGAGCGACCACAGGACCCTCGCGGTCAGCTCGGCGGGACCGGCATTGATCAGCACGCGGGCTTCATGCACGCCGAGGCCATCGAAGAGATCGGTGAGCACTTCGATCGCGCGAATCCGCTCGTCCAAGGTGCGGCTGGCGTCGCTGGCGGCGGCGACAAACGCCTCGCGTCCACGCTCACGGGCGACCGGTTCCCAGCGGAACCGCGACCAGGCCGCCAGCGGCTGCGGTGCTCGCAAGACCGGAGAGATTCTGTCGGCTTTCTGACCTCCGACCTCTGACCTCCGCTCTCCGCTCTCGCCGACGTATCTCACCCGAAACACGCTTCCCCGCGTTCGCCGGCCGCCGATCGCGATAAACAGATCGCCCGCCGGACCAACAGCCAGGTCGACCGGCGCAAAGCCCGTCTCGCCGGTTGTCTCCAGGAAAACTTCGGCCTTGGCGGGGCTGCTGTACGTCGCGCCGCTGCGCGACAGCGGCAGATGATAGACGCGGCCCAGCGTCCAGCAGCACGAGAGCACGCTCCCCCGATACCGCTCGGGGAATTGCGTGTGCCGATAGACGGTGAGCCCCGTCGGTGAGCCGCGGCCAATCTCTACGAGCCGCTCGACATTGTCGAACATCCACGGCGGCCGGTTCCAACTCCGCTGCCACCCTTGCAACACCCAGCCGTGGTGCATTCCTTGGGCAATATCGAACAGGCGATTGGGAGCGTACCAGGGGAGATGATGGTCGCGCTCGCCGTCGGCATCGACGGTGAAAAGCTCGCCGAATGCATTAAAGTCGCAGTCGTACGGGTTGCGAAAGCCGTGAGCCACGATCTCCGACCGCTCGCCATCGGGAGAGAACCGCAGGACGGCTCCGCAATGCGGCTGTTTGACCGGCGAGCCGGGCGTCGTCGCGTGGCTCTGGCTCACGCCGGAATCGTTGCCGCAGATAACGTAGATCCACCCATCGGGGCCGCGGACGATGCCGTTGGCGCCATGCTCAGGATGTCGCAGCTTCGCCCACACTTCCGGCAGGCCGTCTGCTTCGCCGTCGCGATCAGCGTCGCGGAGGAGCATGAGCGAATCGTCGCCGGTGGCCAGCAAGTCGTCGCCCAAAAAGAGCAGGCCGTGGGCCCCGCTGGCGGGCCGGCTGGAGAAGAGCGTGGTCCGGTCGGCCCGGCCATCGTGGTCGTCGTCGTGAAGCGTTTTGACATAGTCGCGGCCGGCGACGACGACGCGCCCCTGCGAGTCGAGGGTCATCGAAAAGATGTCGTGGGCCAGGTCGTCGCCGGCAAACAGCGAGACTTCGAAGCCCTCGGGCGCACGAATGCCGATATCCTCTGCAAAGATTGTCGTGCCCGAGGACACAGCCGCGGCCAGGGCCGCGCACATCATCAAGCGCCAACTCACGCCGAGCATCGCACCAAGCCTCCCCGTGTCATGCTAAACGATGCACGGCGACAAACCCACGCCGCTTCCTCTTTGCCGTAACTGAAAGGCGCCAGAGTTCAGGCGGATTTCCTGAAGTCTGGCGACTTCAGCTACGTGTTTTTACTTCAGAATCTTCGCAGCCTGATCGCGATCAGCCGCGGTGTCAAAAGCCAGCACGAAGACGCATTTCGTTCCGGTGACGCTGGCAGAAACGCCGCGCAAGTTGATTCCCGCCGATGCAATCTGCTGGATCGCGCGGTGCAGCAAGCCCGGCTTGTTGGTCGCCTCAATCTGAAGTGCTGCCAGGGATGTCGTCTTCGTCAAGCCGACCGCGGCGGCCGCCTTGGTTTGTTTGGCTCCATTGATTCCGCCAATAAACGCGACCCCAGTGCCCGGCTTTTCGGGCTGACGCCGGGCGATGACGAACGACAGGTCGGCGCCAGCTTCCGCCAGCGGCCCAAGCATTGCCGCGAGCCCTCCGACGTTGTCGCGCAACTCCCCGGTCCATACATCCACCTTCGCGACGTTCTGTGCCATGGTCGTGCTCCGTTTCCAAGGTTCGGATTACGAGGCAATATCTTCCGCGATCAGGATAGCTCCGCACAAGCGCAAGGAAATACCCCTGGCAGCGAGTCGATGTGCTGGACACTAGGCAGCCAAGCCAACCACGGTTCGCCCGACGATCTGTCCGGCCAGCATGCGCTGAATGAAGGCCTCCAGCTGCGGCAGTTCGATCGTGGTCGCCAGCGATTCCAGCCCCTCCAGCCGCCACAGATCGCTGAGCCTGCGCCAGATTTCCAGCCGGCGGTCGTACGGCAAGGCCGCGGAACCGATGCCCGCGAGCATGACGCCGCGGAGGATGAACGGGTGGACGGTGAGCGGCAATTCCGTGCCGCCGACCAGGCCGCAGGCGGCGACCACACCGTAGTTTTTGGTTTCGCGGATGATCGTGGCCAGCGTCTGGCCGCCGACGGTATCGACCGCGGCGGCCCAGCGGCCTGCCAAAAGGGGTTTGCTCGCGTCCTTCACGACCTCCTCGCGGCCAATGACGCGGGCGGCGCCCCACTCGCTGAGGCGCGAGTGCAGCTGGGGCTTGCCGGTCACGGCGACCACCGAATAGCCGAGCTTAGCCAGCAATTTGACCGCCAGGCAGCCGACACCCCCTGTCGCGCCCGTCACCACGACGTCGCCGCCCTCGGGGCCGACGCCATTGGTCTGAATCGCGGCGACGCTTTGGGCCGCGGTGAACCCGGCTGTTCCCAGGATCATCGCCTCCTTGAGCGTGAGGCCGGCCGGCAGCGGCACAACCCACCCGGCGGGGACGCGCACGTACTCGGCCCAGCCTCCCCATTGGCCTGCCCCCAGCTCATAACCGGTGATGATGACTTCCTGGTCCTGCTGAAACTGCGGGCTCGATGATTCGACAACGACGCCAGCCGCGTCGATCCCCGGCACGTGCGGCAGCTTGCGGACAACGCCTGGATGGGCCCCAGCGGCCAGTGCGTCCTTGTAATTCAGCGAGGAATATTCCACGCGGACCAGCACATCGCCCGGCGGCAAGTCGGCGATTGGCCGCTCGGCCACGCCGCGCTGGACATTGCCCGCGGCATCTTTGTCTACGAGGAAGCAGGCGAGTGAAGTTGGATGCACGCGGGTTTCCGCAGAACGTGGTGAGGACGATGAAAATTCATGGCCGGCTAAAAGCCCCACTTAATTCGAGGTGTCTTGCGACGTTTGAAACTCAGTGGGTTGCATTCCTTAGTGTCGGCCCAGGTTGCTCTATCGGCAACGGGGTCAATGACTTACGTCGCACGAGGGGCCCGCGAGGATCATTGACGCCTCGCGGCAGGTGCACCTACAATCGCCCTCCCGGCTTGATCGGCGAAATAATTGCCTGAAATCGAAGGCGGGCTCGAATCTAGGGAGAACGGACATGGCAGCGAAAAATGTGATCGAATTCACGGACGGCAATTTTGAAACCGAAGTCCTCAAAAGCAATCAGCCGGTGCTGGTCGATTTTTGGGCTCCGTGGTGCGGGCCTTGCCGCCGGATTGCGCCGATGATCGACGAGCTGGCCGAGGAGAACGTGGGCGGAGCGAAGATCGGCAAAGTGAACATCGACGAAAATCAGCAGTCGGCGATCAACTACGGCGTCGAGGCGATTCCGACGCTGATCGTCTTCAAGGAAGGGCAGCCCGTGCAGCGGTTTCAGGGCATTCCGGCCAAGGTCCGCGTGCAGGAAGCGCTGGACGCGGCTAAGGCCTGATCGATTGCGGGCCTGACCGATTGCAGGCCTGGGGCAGATGTCGCAAACTGGCCCCCATGACCACCACGATTGCCATTCACGGAGCCGCCGGCCGCATGGGTCGGCGGCTCGTTGCTTTGGGCAGCATCGATCCGGATCTCGCCATCATCGCTGCCGTCGATTCACCGTCGTGCCCCGATCTGGGCAAGGACGCGGGCCTTCTGGCCGGGACGGTCGAGCTGCACATGCCCATTTCTGGGGCGCTGAACGTCCAGCCGCAAGCGGTCGTTGATTTCTCCGTGCCGCACGCGGCCGAGCAGATTCTCCAGACGTGCCTGGCGCGGCAAGTGCCCCTGGTGCTGGCGACGACCGGCATGAGCGAAACGCAGAAGGCCCAGATTCATCAGGCGGCCCGGACGATCCCGATTGTCTGGTCACCCAGCATGAGCACGACGGTCAACCTGGCCATGAAGCTCTGCGCCCAGGCGGGCGACGTGCTCAAGAACATGGCCAGCGGCGTCGATGTCGAGATCATCGAGCGGCACCACCGGATGAAGGAAGACAGCCCCAGCGGGACGGCGCTGAAGTTCGGCGAGATCATCGCTGGCGTGATGGGACAACAGGTCCACCGCCACGGCCGCGAGGGGCAGGTCGGCCAGCGGCCGCAGCACGAGATCGGCTACCACGCTGTGCGGACGGGCGACAACCCAGGCGAGCACACGATCATCTTCGGCTTGCTGGGCGAGACACTCGAAATCACGGTGAAGGCCACCAATCGCGACTGTTACGCCTTGGGCGCCCTGGCTGCGGCCAAATTCGTCGCCCGCCAGCAGCCGGGGCTGTATTCGATGTCCGACGTACTGGGCCTGTGAGGCAATTTCAGATTTATGATTTCAGATTTCCGATTTGGAGAAGAATCCCGAGCGTTCTCCAAATCTGAAATCCTAAATCCGAAATCCTAAATTGGTCATTACCCTTGCCGATTCATGGCCGGGAACATCTCGCGGACCATCGTGATCGCGGCGGGGCCGACGAGCACGACGAAAATGCCCGGGAAGATGAACAGCACCAGCGGGAAGATCAGCTTGACCGCCGTCTTGGCCGCCTTTTCTTCGGCGATTTGCCGGCGGCGGGTCCGCATCGAATCGCTTTGCACGCGGAGCGCCTGGGCGATCGACGAGCCGAACTTGTCGGCCTGAATCAGGATCGAGGCCAGCGACTTGAGGTCATCGACGCCGCTGCGGGTGCCCAGCTCCTGGAGCACTTGGGACCGGGCACGGCCCATCTGTAGTTGCATGTTGCAGAGGTTGAATTCGTCGGCGATGTTGCGGTAGGTCCGCTTCATCTCTTCTGCCACCTTCCGCATTGCCTGATCCAGGCCCAGTCCGGCTTCGACGCACACCACCAAGAGGTCAAGCGCGTCGGGCAAGCCCAGGAAGATCGATTCCTTGCGCTTCTTGCCGAGGTACATGATGAAGGCGTCGGGGAAATAGAACATGCCGCCGGCCAGCAAGACGATCTGGAACAGCGACTTCTGCGACATTCCCATGAAGGCCACGGTCGTGCCGCCGCCGAGGATCAACCCCGCCATGAGCATGAGGAACTTGCAACCCAGGAAGATCTGCGGCGCGGCTTCGCTGCGGAAACCCGCGTAGCCGAGCTTCAGCTTCAGGCGGCTTTGTTCTTTCTCGGTCTTGGGCTGCAGCGGCTTGGCGAATTGCGGCGCCGCCTGCTCGAGCATCCGCGAGACGGCGTCGGTTTTCTTCTTGCCGAGGTCTTCGCGTTTCCTCCGCCCGCCCGGATCGCGCATGTCCGCGAGTCGCTCCTCGGCCCGGCTTCCCTTGCCCGTGAACCAGTCGACGGCGACCCAGGCCAGGGCAGCCACGAGGCCAAACACGCCCAGGGCGACCAGCCACGAGTACCAATCGCCCATTTGACCCAACAGCAGGACGGACATGACAACCTCAGGAAATCGAGTTCAATGTTCGGGGTTCAAGGTTCAAAGCTCGTTTGAACCGGGATTTAGACCTTGATATTGACGATTTTGCGAATCACGAGGGCGCCGATGATCTGCATGAGGATCGCGCCGACGAGCATCTGGTGTCCCATCGGATCGGTGAACAGCGCCATGCAGTAGTTCGGGTTGAGCCGCCACATCACCACGAACAGGACAGGCGGCAGCGAGAGGAGCACGACGCCCGACAAGCGGCCTTCGCCGGTGAGGGCCTGGATCTGGCCCCAGATCTTGAACCGCTCGCGGACGAGGTAGCCGATCTTGTCGAGGATTTCGGCCAGGTCGCCGCCCGTCTGCCGCTGGAGGACGACGGCCGTGGCGAAGAACCTCAGGTCCAGGTTGGGGACGCGTTCGGTCATTTCTTCGATGGCCTCATCGAGCGGAATGCCGAGGTTTTGGGCCTCGTAACACCGCCCGAATTCCTTGGCGACCGGCGGGTCCATCTCGTCGGCGACGAGCTTGAATCCCGAGGCCAGCGAGTGGCCGGCACGCAAGGCCCGCGAGATCAATTCGAGCGCTTCAGGCAGCTGCTTGGCGAACGCGGCCAACCGCCGTTTGCGTTTGAACAGTAAGGCCCCGAGGGGCAAGAGGGCCAGGATGGCGCCCAGGGGAGCCATGAACAGCGGCAACTGGACAATCGGCACGATGACCATACCCGCCACGCCCATGGCCAGCGAAATGAAGATGAATTTGCTCGGCGTGAGGGGCACGTCGGCCTGCTGGAGGAACGCCCGCAGGTTGAACCACTGCTTGATGTATTCCTCGATGAGGCTGGGGCCGTCGTTCAGCGGCGACGACAGGAGAGCCGCTTCCTTTTTGTCCTTGCCCATAGGCGCGGCCGCGCCCGTAAGCACGTCGAGTCGATTCTCGATTTCGAGCGAGCCTTCCGACCGGAACAGGATCGTGGCGACGCCGCCGACCAGGCACGCGACTCCCAGAAAGGCCGCGCCGAGGATCAGATATAGCATCATGGGAAACGCACACCGCTCATACGGGGGCTAGGGACCGGACCCTCGGGTGAACGCGGGTCCGGCGTGGTATTGGACGAGCCGCTATTAGCGGCATTTGTTTCGTTGTCTTGGGGTTACGCCAAGGGTTAATCGGGCAACATGACTCTTTGCTTGAACGCGCTGGCCGGCAGGCGGACGCCGGCCGATTCGAGCTTGCTCATGCAGGTGGGACGGACGCCTGTCGCTTCGAAGTGACCGCGGGCCCGGCCCGTTTCATCGATCCCTTGCTGGTTGTAGCGATAGATGTCCTGCATCACGATCGTGTCCTGCTCCATGCCGACCACCTCGGTGATGTGCGTCACCCGGCGGATACCGCCTTGCAAACGGCTGGCCTGAATGATCAGGTTGACGGCCGAGCTGATTTGCTGGCGCATTGCTTTGATGGGCAGCTCGAAGCCCGACATCATGATCATTGTTTCCAGACGGGCCAGAGCATCGCGGGGCGTATTGGCGTGCAGCGTGGTCAGCGAGCCGTCGTGGCCCGTGTTCATGGCCTGGAGCATGTCGAGCGTTTCCGGTCCGCGGCATTCGCCGATGATGATTCGCTCGGGCCGCATACGCAGGGCGTTTTTCACCAGGTCGGTCGCGGAGATCGCGCCTTTGCCTTCGATGTTGGGCGGCCGCGTTTCCAGCCGCACGACGTGGTCCTGCTGGAGCTGAAGTTCGGCCGCGTCTTCGATCGTGACGAGGCGCTGGTCGTTGGGAATGAAGCTCGACAGGGTGTTGAGGAGCGTCGTTTTCCCGGAGCCGGTACCACCCGAGATGATCATGTTGAGGCGGGCCTTGATGGCGCCTTCCAGCAACATCACCATCTCGGGAGTGAAGGCTTTGAAATTCAGGAGGTCTTCGAGTTTGAGCGGGTGCGTGCCGAAACGGCGAATCGAGACCGCGGCGCCGTCGAGGGCCAGCGGCGGAATGATGGCGTTGACGCGGGAGCCGTCGGGCAAGCGGGCATCGACCATCGGGCAGACTTCGTCCACGCGGCGGCCGACTTTCGAAACGATGCGGTCGATGATTTGCAGCAGGTGCCCGTTGTCGCGGAACTCAACGGGCGTTTTTTCGAGCTTGCCGCGGCGCTCCACGTAGATGTTCTTGGGTCCGTTGATCAGGATATCGCTGATCGTATGGTCCTTGAGCAAAAGCTCGAGCGGCCCCAGGCCGAACGTTTCGTCAAGCACTTCCTCGATCAGGCGCTCGCGTTCGCTGCGGTTGAGGAAGGTTTCTTCCGTGTCGCAGAGGTGCTCGACGACGAGCCGGATTTCGCGGCGGAGCACGTCACCCTGGAGCTCGCCGACGCGGTTCAGGTCGAGCTTGTCGACGAGCTTGTTGTGGATGCGGCGCTTGAGCTGGTCGAATTCCTCGGCCTTGGCGGCCTCGGCGGAGCGCTGAGCGGTGGGCAGGGGTTTCATCGCAAATCTTCCGTGGTCAGGTACGAGTCGAAGGGCAGGACTCCAGGCGGGATGCCGGCGATGGTGCGCCAACGAAAGGCGAGGGGCCGCACTTGCGGCTGGCCAGCACGGGCATCACGTGCAACCATAGCTCAAAGGATTTGCGCGCGAGGCAAAGAAAGAAAGTGCGGCAAACAGGCCGCAAAGGTCAGTACTTGTCAGGCCGATTTTGAGACTGGGGGCGGTTATGCGGATGAGACGAGCCGGCCAGATTTAGAGGGCATGACAATCTACGTTGCTGGCCGAAAAGAAATGTGCATTCGTTTAGTCTCTGCATGGTTGGGCCTGCCATTGCCCATGCGAACCCGCCCATCCGCAGGCTTGTCAGGTATTGAAGCGGATGCCAGCAGCCGACTGGACATTCCCCTTGATTTTTCGCCCGCCTGAATCAATGATGCGAATAGACGTGTCGCGCACTAACGCGTGTGCGACGGGACTAGCAAGCTCGGAGTATGCCGCATCTTTCGGCTCGCGGCAGAAACGGGGTAACTTCTAGTTGGAAAGGAGGTGGTCTAGTGAGTTCTGTCTGTACCAGCCGAGGTGGCGCCAGCTAAACAGCCGGCGGGCTGCCGTTGGCAGCCACCAACTCCTCGTCACAGATCACCTGTGATCGAGCTACCTTGGGGCCCGGCCTTCCTTTGGGAAGGCCGGGCCTTTTTATTGGGCAGAACTTAGGGTTTAGAGCTTAGAACTTAGAGATTTCGAGCCCCTAAGTTCTAAGCTCTCAAAATGCGCCAGGCCGCAATTGACTTCTGCAATTGCGGCGCATTCAATTGCCCATCATCAAAGCCGCCGGTTCCCGGCGCAGGCGTCATTCCATGGCGCGGGCCGCAATGGGGCAGCATTTTGCGGACGCCTTGCGAGCAGGATTGGCTGGCAAGGTCTCAGAGGAGGCTTCGGATGAAAGCTCTGGTTTTGGCAAGCGCCGCGGCGCTTGCGACGGTCGCTCTTTGCGCCGGCGATGCGCTCGGCCAAGGGACAGGTTGCGGCGGCGGACGAGGCGGAACAATGGCCGCCAGCAACTCCACCGGCGGCGCCGCTTCGACAAGCGGCAGCGGCGCTGCGCTCCTGACGGGCCCTGGCTCGTGGGCGTATGACGTGATGATGGCCCAGCGGGTCCAAGCCGCGACGGCCCAAAGGCAAGCGGCGATGGCTGCGTACAAAGCGGCCAAGGACCGCGCGCAGAAGGAAAAGGCGCAGGCGGTGGCCCGCGAGCGGCGGCAGCAAGAGCTGTATCGCCGGTCGCAGGCGAAGTCGAATGCGCTGGCGATGAATTAGTGTTGCCTGGCCGTGCCATAAAACCGGGTATGGGCCACTGGGCCCGTGCCCGGCTACTCTAGCAGCGGCTGGTCTTTGGTCTCAGGAGCAAATGGCAGCGCAAGCAGGCCAATCAAGAAGAACAAGCTCATCGTCACGCCGGTGTAGCGCCACGCCTCGATCTGTCCGTAATGGCCGAATACGGTATTGATGAGCTGGCCCATCGTCAGGGGCCCCAGAGCGGCCACGTAGCGGCCTACGTTGTAGCAGAACGAGGTGCCCGTGCTGCGCAAGCGAGTGGGAAACAACTCGGGGAAGTAGATCGCGTAGCCGCCGAAGAGGGTGAGCTGACAAAAGCCCATGACGGGAATGAGGATGAAGACGCCGTAGAACCCATCCAGCAGCCAGAACGCTCCGCGATTGAGAAACCAGAAGGTGCCGGCGGTGCTGATCATGGCGAGCGAAAACGCCAAGGCAAATGCCCAGCGGCGACCGATCCGGTTCGTAAATGTCTTGAAACTGTAGATTCCCAGTGCACCTCCTAGATTCTGCAGCACGGAGACCCAGCCCACGAGCCAGGTCAGTTCACCGCGAATTGCGATATCGCTCAGTCCCTGGGCCTCATAATAAGGGCGGAATACGGCCCGCACGAAATCGAAGCTGAAGAACCCGATGCCCCACAGACCCACGACGCCGGGCACTGCGAGGGCCAGGCCGACGAGGGCGTGTTTTCGCCAGCGAGGGTCGCCCAAGAGTTCGGTCAGCGAGCCAGCCTTGTGCTTTACCGCTTGTCCTTCCTCGGCGACTGCATGCTGCCACCGTTCGGGTTCCTTCAGGCGAGCGCGGATCAAAATCGCGAGCAGCGCCGGGAGCGCCCCGATGACGAACATGATGCGCCACGGTTTGAACTCGCCGAGCATTCCCTCGCCCTCGGCCACACCGAGTCCCATATTCACAAATGCCGCCGAGATGTTCCCCACGGCCGAGAGCGTTTGCAACCAGCCAAGGGCGTGCGTCCGCGCTCGATCCGGCATGACTTCCGCCACGAGAGCTACGCCTACGGCGAACTCGCCTCCGACGCCCAAACCCGTGAGAAATCGATACAAGGCGAAGTCCCAAATGCCGACCGACAGGGCGCTCAAGCCCGTGAAGAATGAGTACAGCAGAATGGTCAGCATCATGACTCTGGCGCGGCCGATGCGATCACCCAGAATGCCAAACAGCAGTCCTCCGGTTGCCCAGCCGAGGATGAAAATCGACGTAGCATAAGCGCCGTACTCGTCGATCTGAGTCTTGGACGCGCTGGGACCCAGAAGTTCGGTCACTGCCGGATTGCGAGCCAAATTGAAAAGCTGCTGATCGAGACAGTCGAACAGCCAGCCCAAGGCGGCCACGATCAGGACGAACCAGTGGTAGCGGTTCAGGAGCTTGTACCAGGGTCGCCCATCATGGGGATCGCCTTCGAGTTTGGGGCCTGCTTCGTCGAACCCGTGCATTCCGCCTTCCTTTCGCAAGTTGAAGTCGGCCCGCAGTTTACGTGCGATTCGTAGGGGTCGCAAGTATTTGGAGCCGAGCCGCTGGCGGCCGTATGATGGAGGCGCCGGCCGGCTGGCTGTGGAGATGGGCCATGACCGCGAAGCAGATTCTCCGCGTGGCTTACCTGGTTGTGGCATTGGCCGCGCTCGCGTGGATCGGCATCGGCGGGGCGGTCTGGTCGGTCTGGCGGAAACATCAGAGTGCGGCGGCCGCGAGCGCGATTGCCGGTCCTGCGGCCGCGGTGACGCCGCCGCCCCAGCTGATTGAGTCATTCGATAGGGCCCGCTCGTCGGTGCAGTACGAGCGGCTGGATGCCGATGCGGATGAGGCCGCGGTTCCGGCGTGGCTCGCGCGCCAGATCGGTCCGATTTCGGCCAACGCGCGCTCGATGGCGGGCTGGGTCGGGCTGCTCCGCCAGGAAGGCGTGCAAATCTGTTGGATTGCTGCGCCCCGCAAGCCGAGCGACCCGGACTTTACGTTTGCCCTGCCCTTCGAGCGGGCCAGTGTCCGGGAGGTGCTGGACGAGCTGTGCCGATGTGATGCTCGTTACCGCTGGGAGTGGATGCAAGGTAGCGAAATCGTCAACCTGCTGGGCGACGAACAGCTCGAAGTGCCGCTGGGGGACGTGTCGTTCCGGCCGAAGCGGCTTTACTATTGTGTGCCCGATCTGGCGCCGCACGTCGCTTTCCACATTTTTGGGCCGCTCGATCCGCCCCGGAACTATGGGAATCTGCTGTATTGGCCCGTTGAGATCAAGGCGCGGGAGATCACCGTTCGCGACTACCTCAATCTGGCCGTGGCGCAATATGAGGACATGACGTGGAGCGTCCAGCGGCTCAATCTAGTGACGCTGGACGCCCCGCAAGCGACACGCGACGCAGTGGCCGAAAAGTACCGCGACGAGATACAGCCGTAGCGGCTCACATCTTTGCAACCACTTTGATGCCTAAAAGCTCGAGGCCGAGGCGGATGGTCCGAGCGGTCAGGTCGCACAAGAGCAGGCGACTGGCGCGCAGGTCTTCCGTCTCGGCCTTGAGCACAGGGCAGCTCTCGAAAAAGGTGGAATAGCTCTTGGCCAGGTCGAACAGATACGCAGTTAAATGGTTCGGCATGTAGTCGGCCGACGTCTCTGCCAGGGCTTCGGAGAGGCGGATAAGCTGCAAGCCCAAGGCGCGTTCTGCCGGATGGGTGAGGCCGATACGCGCGGCGCTCGCGAGGAGCACGTCGCGCTCGACGCCGGCTTTGCGGAAGATGCTCGCGCAGCGGGCATACGTGTACTGGGCATAGGTCGCCGAATAGCCGCTCTTAAGAAGCATCTTTTCGTAGCTGAATTCGTAGTCGCTCGTGCGGTTGTGCAAAAGGTCCGCGAACTTGAGGCCGCCGACGCCGACAACTTCGGCGACATCGCGGCGTTCGGACTCGGAAAGGGTGGCTTCGGGATCGTTTTCAGCGACTACCTGGGCCGCGCGGGCAACCGCCTCATCCAGCAGCGATTCCAGGCCAGCCGCGACCCCTTCGCGGGTCTTGTACGGCTTGCCGTCGGAACCCATGACGGTGCCGAACTTGATGTGCTGTAGCTCGACGTTCGCATGGCCCCAGCGGCGGGCGACGGCGAACAGCTTGTCGAAATGCTCGCTCTGGCGGTGATCGACGACGTAGAGAATGGCGTCGGGCCGCCAGGTTTCCATGCGGTACTGAATAGTCGCCAGGTCGGTCGTCGAGTAGAGGAAGGCCCCGTCTTTCTTCTGCACGATCATCGGCGTCTCAAAGCCGTCGACGAAGACGCACACGGCGCCTTGGCTGTCCTGAGCAAGCCCTTTGTTGCGGAGATCCTCGACGACCGCCGCCAGCCGATCGTGATAGAAGCTCTCGCCGTGTTCATAGTCGAAACGGACATCAAGCCGGCGATAGACGCGGGCAATTTCGTCGCGACAGTTGGGGAGGAACTCGTGCCAGAGGCGGAGATTCTCGGGGTCGTCGGCGTGGAGTTTGGCGGTTTCGGCGAGGACGGCCTGGTCGATGTTGGGGTGCTTGGCGGCCAGCGCAGCAAGCTGAGTATCGGCCGCAATGGCCGCCGTCTTCGCTTGCAGGGCCGCAAGTTCTTCGCGGTCCTCGTGGAGTTGCTGCCCGAGTTTGGTGAGCGACTGCGACAACTTCTTGTCAACGGCCTTGCCGCCGGTGCGCAATTGGGACTGGAGCTGATCCAACTCGGCGGCGCGCCGTGCGAAGCGCTCTTGGACCTGCGGCATCGCGCGGTGGCTCTCGTGGAAATCGACAAGCTGATGAACGAGCTTGTAGAGCCGGCTGAGCTCGGCAACTGGGGCCGCTTGGTAGGCCGCCCGATCGACGAAGTGCTTGTAGCCGTAAATGATCATGCCGAACTGCGTTCCCCAGTCGCCCAGGTGGTTGTCGCTGATCACCCGGTGGCCGAGGAAGCGGAGCGTGCGGCAAAGAGCGTCGCCAATGACCGTCGAGCGGATATGGCCGACGTGCATCGGCTTGGCGACGTTGGGCGAGGAATAGTCGATGACGAACGTCCGCGGCGCCATTGCGGGCGGAATACCCAGGCGGTCGTCATGCACCGCCTGATTGAGCTTGTCGGTCAGCCAATCGTCGCGCAGGCGAAGGTTGATAAAGCCCGGGCCGGCAACTTCCGGCGGCTGGCAAACGTCGCCCAGGTCGGTCGCGGCCAGAATCTTGCGAGCGATTTCCTGCGGCGGCTGGCCCAGGTCCTTCTTGAGCGGCATCGCGAAGTTGGCCTGGTAGTCGCCGAATTTGGCGTCCTGAGCCGGCCGGATCATTTCCAGCAGCTCGCCGACCCGGGCCTGATCGGGAACGAGGGCGGCCAGGGAGGGCTGGAAGCGGGATTTCAGGAGTGCGAGAGGATTCACGGATTGATTTCAGATTTCGGATTTCAGAATTCAGATTTCAGACGCGGGATCGGACTTCGATTGTACGGTTTTGGAAACACGAGCTGCTCAGAGGGTCGGCGCAAAAAAACCGCGGGCGGCCCAGAGATGGACCGTCCGCGGCATAGGTGGGTTCAGTGAGCGGCTGTCGGCACGGGTGCCTCAGCCATCTCAATTCTACCCGCGACGCCACCAGCGGCGACGCGAATTATTTTGCGGGTAGTAATAATAATTCTGCGGCTGGGCGTTCGTGGTATTCACGTTGCCAGCCGGGTTTTCACTTGCAGGGTTGCTGGTGCCATTGGCAGCAGCGACGTCTTGGACCACAGGTACGGGCACTTCAGCACTCGCCGGAGCGACGTTCGAATCCTTGGGCTGGTCCTGAGCGACGTTCTTCTCCTCTTCCTTCCGCCTGGCTTCTTCCTCGGCAAGGGCCGCTGCCAAGACGTCTTCGGTCTCGCCCGTGGCGTCCCCCTGGGCGGGTGAGGCGTAAACGCCAACCCAATAGATCAGGCCATTGGCAGCGACGGCACACCCAAAGCCGGCGTCGGTGGTGCCGCTAACGATCGAGGTGTAATGGCCGCTGCTATTCACCCACATGTTGAACGCGCCGTCCAGATTGACCGCCCCGTAGGCGATGTTCTCGCGAACGCCGGCCCGGAAGCCGAATTTATTCGCCCTATATTGCGGCCCGCCATTGACGTAATGGCTGAACTGACCGGTCCGGGCCATGTAGTTGGCATGGTCCTGGGCGGCAGCCGTCAGGGCCGGATTGATCCGATGCGGATAGAGCCCAGCCCGCCGGCGGATGTCATTGTTGCGGCGGAGCATGCCCAGAAAGATCGGCTGCCGATGGAACGGCTTGGCCACTTGGGCAGTCTGGGAGGATTCGCCAGAAGAGGATTCCGACGTTGCCGCAGCTTGCTTGACCTCGGACGTGGGTGCGTCCTCGGCGCGTGCGACTCCCGTGACACTAGGTAGGGCGATCAAAAGCGCCGCAAATAACCAACGCGTTCTCATTCGTCTGTCCTCCTTGGAAAACTGGTAGGAACGAACTAACAACCGCTTGTGCGAATCCAGGCAAGATGGCCTGAGATTGCGGGGCCACTATGCTTAGAGCCAAAGGCCCCTGCAAGCCCCCACAGTGGCGGACATCCGCTTGCTATTCACCCGACAAGGGGGCGTTCGACCGCTAGGTTAAGTCTCGAGCGCAGCATAAGAGAACCGAATAGCGCCGATTGCAGATAGATGCGCCACACAGAAGCAGGCAAGCGACAGACTCACTGGCGAGTGAGGAGGCACGGACCTAAACTGGTTGAGAGAATTCAGCTTTCAGGTGGATTGTGGGGCGATTTAGTAAGGAAAATCGGCCACGATGTGCGGACCACGTTGGTCATGGAGAATTCCCCGCTCTTGGCGCTGCATCTGCAATGCAGAAGATTTTCGAATATGATCTCAGGAAAATCCTGCCGCCGGCAATCGTTAGAGTCGAGTAACATCGGTCTCCGATTTCGCTCGCAGAAATTTCTTCCAATTTGTCCGTGGACCGAAAGACTGAAGTCTTCCCAGATTCCGTAGTCACATACAATTTGCCATCGGCAATCACTGGCGACGAAGTCACGTCCCCCCCGAGGCGCGTGCTCCACAGCTCTTGCCCGGTGCTTGCCCGTACGCAGTTCAACAGCCCGTTATCCTGCGGAACGAACAACCGGTCGCCATCCACGAGCATCGAGGGAACGTAGCACTGCCACGATTTCCGCCAGACGATAGCGCCGCTTCCGTCGGCCTTGATGGCCCACACGTTTCGTTGAGGGAACCCGCCGCTAGCGAAGATCAGGTCGCCGGCCCAACAGATGGTGTTGGCACATACGGTTGCCGGCCCTTCGCATTCCCAGAACTTGTCGCCCGTCGCCGGATTGTAGCTGATCACCTTGTCCTGACCGTGGAACAAGAGCTGCGTTTTGCCCGCAACGTCGGCCACGGCAGGAGTGGCAAAGCTCGCTCCGCTTCCGCGCTGCACTCGCCAATGGACCTTCCCAGTCTCCTTATTCACCGCAGCCAGCCAGCCGGGGCCGTTGCTGTCTCCCTGAACGATCACCAGGTTCCGATAGATCACCGGGGACGAGCCATAGCCGTGCATTGATATGAACGGGCCGACTTCGGTTTGCCAGCCGATCTTGCCGTCGAGCGTGACGGCTGACAGCCAGATCGCGTCTTTGACCATCGCCGGCCAGAAGACGTGTTTACCATCGCAGGCGGCAGTGGGCGAAGCTTGGGTGTTCTTGCTATGCACGTGCATGAATCCGCCGCTGTGGAGCGGGCAGGTCCAGCGCTCTTTCCCGGTCTGGCGATCAAGGGCCACGAGCGACATCGACTGTTGGGCCTCGTCGGCCACCGCCAGGAAGATCTGGTCGCCCCACATCGTCGGCGAAGCGTGCCCTTTGCCCGGGAGCGGGACCGACCACACCACGTTCTTAGTCGCTGACCACTCGAGGGGCGCGCTCCCCTTGGCAATGCCGGTCCCGTCGATTCCGCGCCAGCAAGGCCAATCGGTGTCTGCTGGCTCGAGCGACGCCGCTGTCGCCGATTCATCCGCACCTGCGGCAACATAAACCGGCCGAATCTCCGGAACCGGCTCACCCGCCCCGCAGCCGGTCATGAACACCAGATATGCGCCAGCAGTCAGTGCCAATATGTGTGCCTTCACGACCAGCTCCTGAATTGTGAATCGCAAGAACAAAGCGTCTCGTTCAATTTGCAGCTTCGATTCTAGCGTCGCGATGCGATGTCAATGACGTCCTTTTAGCGGCAGGACGACATGGGACTCCCGATGCGGCCCGCGAGCAAGTCATTTATAATCGAGATGAAACGCTTGTTTCAGATCATTTGTATCACGCATGGCCACGCTGGCTCTTCATACGATCGTTAATTCGCTGCGCGAAATCGTGGGGCCGGAGAACGTCCTGACTGCCCGCAGCGATCTCGTGGTTTATGAATGCGATGGCTTTACGATCGAGAAAAACAGCCCCGATGTCGTCGTGTTTCCGCGCAACGCCGCCGACGTGAGCCGCGTGGTGAAGCTCTGCGACCGGGCGGGCGTCCCCTTTCTGCCGCGCGGCGCGGGGACGAGCCTGGCCGGCGGCTGTTTGCCGGTGGGCGGGGGCGTGATGATCGTCCTGACGCGCATGAAGCGGATTCTGGAGATCAACCTCCGCGACCGCTACGCAATCGTCGAACCGGGTGTCGTCAATGTCTGGCTGACCAATGCCCTCAAAGGGAACGGCTTTCATTACGCTCCAGATCCGTCGAGCCAGGGGGCCTGCACGATCGGCGGCAATGTGGCGACCAATTCGGGCGGCCCGCACACGCTCAAGTACGGCGTCACCGTCAACCACGTGCTCGGCGTCGAGTGCGTGCTGGCCGACGGCCGCATCGTGCAAATCGGCGGGCCGGCCGAGGACCCGCTTGGCCTTGATCTTGTCGGCGCGATCGTCGGCAGCGAAGGGACGCTGGCGATCGTGACCAAGGTCTGGGTCCGCCTGACGCGCAATCCACAAGGCGTGCGCACGATGCTGGGCGTATTCGAGTCGGTCGATGACGCCACGAATGCCATCAGCGAGATTATCGGCGCGGGAATCGTGCCGGCGGCCCTGGAAATGATGGACCAGGGCATCCTCGCCGCGGTCGAAGCGGCATTCCAGTTCGGTTTTCCGCTCGATGCCCAAGCCATTCTGCTGATTGAGGTGGACGGCCTGGAGGCGGGGCTCGACCAGCAGCGCGACCGGATCATCGAGCTGTGCAAAAAGTGCGGGGCCCGCGAAGTGCGCCTCGCCCGCGACGAGAAGGAGCGCCTCAAGCTTTGGAAATGCCGCAAGCAGGCCTTCGGGGCGATCGGCCGGCTCAGCCCCAGTTACTGCACGCAGGACGGCGTCGTCCCCCGCACGCAGCTCCCGCACATACTCCGCCGCATCACCGACATCAGCCGCAAGTGGGACATCCGCGTGGTCAACGTCTTCCACGCGGGGGACGGCAACATCCACCCGATTCTGCTCTTCGATGAACGCGACGCGGAGCAGACGAAGCGCGTGCTTCAGGCGAGCAACGAAATCCTGGATGCCTGCCTGGAGTGCGGCGGGAGCGTCACGGGCGAGCACGGCATCGGTGTCGAGAAGATCCACTTCATGCAGAAGATGTTCAACGACGGCGACCTGACGGCGATGAAGAACCTCCGCGACGCCCTGAATCCCAAGAACAACCTCAGCCCCGACAAGCTGCTCCCCACGGCCGGCGGCTGCGGCATGGAGCAAAAGCGCCCCGGCCGCCGCGCGGCGCTGTGAACGGTGGTAGAATTAATGAGTAGCCACGGATCAAACACAGATGAATCGCGGACAGGGAAAAAGGCAAACCACGAAAGCTCCCCTTTTCGACATAGCCCGCGGCGAGCGCGAGGCGGAGGCGGGGGAGATTGAACGCCTGCGCGGACTTTCGGACCGTGAGCGCGGCGAAGAAATCCTCGCGGTCTGTCGTGCCGCCGCGATGATTCAGGCTGGGCGAGTCGCTTCTGGGTTGCCGCCGGCCACTCCTGCACCCTGGCCCGCATCGACGTGGGAATTCCTGCGCAAGTGTGCTGCCGATGACAAGCGAGAGTGAAGCGCCGCTTGATCCTGGAATTGTCGCGCTTCGCCTTGCGCTTGCGCTGGATGAACGAGGCACCGAATATGCCCTGGGGGGCGCGATCGCCCTCGGCTTCTGGGGGCAGCCGCGAGGCACCATTGATGTGGATCTCACGTTATTCCTTCCAAAGGACAAACCCTCCGAATTGATCTGGGAATTGCAAGAAGTCGGATGTGAGGTGTCAGCAACACGAGCATCTCAATCGCTTCGCGAACATGGTTTTTGCTCGGCGCATTTTGCGAAGACACGTGTGGATGTGTTTGTTCCTACGAGCGCCTTTTATGACAAAGTGAAGGCCCGACGTCGGCGGATGCACCTTGGAAAGGAATTGGTGTCGGTCCTGGATGCCGAGAGCCTCGTAGTCTTCAAGCTGATGTTCTTCCGGGAGCAAGACCTTCTCGATATCAAGCAGATCCTACGTATCCAGGGTGAGCGCTTCGATCGCGGCTGGGTTCGGGAGCAGATTGCCGACATGTTTGGCTTGCGCGATCTTCGAATCACGAGATGGGATGAGTTGACCAGCTAACAACCGGCATGACTTCTATGGCCAGTCCTAGCGACTTGCTGCCCATCAAGAAAACATTCTCCCCCGCCGACCAGGGCGAGCTGGCCGGCGTCGTGCGCGAGGCGTTTGAGACAGGCACGCCGCTCTATCCCATCGGCGGCGGCACCAGTCTCGATTTCGGGCTGCCTGCCAAGGCGCCGGGCAATGGCCTGTCGCTGGCGAAAATCAATCGGGTGATCGACTACCCGGCCCGCGATATGACGGTCACCGTCGAGGCGGGCCTGACGATGCAGGCCCTGGCCGACCTGCTGGCGACCGAGCGGCAGCGGCTGCCGATTGATGTGCCGCGGCCGGGCGAGGCGACGATTGGGGGCGTGATCGCGACCAACTGGAACGGCCCGCGGCGGTATGGCCAGGGGTCTGTCCGCGACCATGTAATCGGCATTCACGCCGTCGATGGCCGCGGCATGCCCTTCAAAGGGGGCGGCCGCGTCGTCAAAAACGTGGCCGGCTACGATTTCTGCAAGCTCCTGACCGGTTCGCTGGGCACGCTCGGCGTGATCACGCAGGTCACCTTCAAGCTCAAACCGATCCCCGAGCAGTCGGTGCTGGTCGGCTGCAATCTGCCCGACCTCGACACGGCCGAAAAGGTGCTCGCTTCGCTGGTCCGCTCGGAAGCGACGCCCGCCGCAATCGAGCTCGTCGCCGGGCCGGCGTGGGCACAGGAGCCGGCACTTCAATCGCTTGCCGATTCACGGAACGCCACAGAGGGCGTTCCCTACAGTGCCAGTGTGTTCGTCGTCGTGGGACTCGAAGGGACCCAGACCGAAGTGGAGTACATGATCCACCAGCTCACGACCGAGTGGCGGGCGCTTGACGCCCCGCCGCCGCAGGCGATCGGCGAAAGCACCACGCTCTGGAAGTCGCTGGCCGAGTTTCCCGCTGCCGGCCAATCGCCGCTGGCGCTCAAGGCGGCTGTGGTTCCCAGCGGCGTCACCGCGATGATCTCCGCCGCGCGGCAGCTCGATCCACAGTGCTCGATTCAGGCCCACGCCGGCAATGGCACTGTGCTCATCAAGCTGGCGGCCTTCCCCGCGCAGGGCCTCTCGCGGGCCCTCGTCGGCCAGCTGCAGCCGGTCGCGACGGCACACAGCGGCAATCTGGTCGTCCTGTCGAACCCGTCGGGCGCGGAAATGACACATCAAAGCGTTTGGGGGGCGATCGACGCGCCGCTCGACGTGATGTCGGTGGTCAAGCGGAAGTTCGATCCCCAGGATATATTGAACCGTGGCCGCTTCGTTTATGTTTAGCCCCCCATCTATTACCGCTGCTCCGCTCCTGAATGCCGACCGCCTTGGAACCACATCCGACGCCCGCTGCTTCACCTGAGCTGCCGCGCGCGGAGGTCATCGCGGATCGGCCCGTACCGCTTCAGCCCTCGCCGCCACCAGCCGCGCCAAAGCTCGCGCAAATCACGAGTCGCGACGCCCGCCCCGGCTCGTCGATTGACTATGGGCTGTTCCTCGACTGCGTGCACTGCGGCCTGTGCACCGCGTCGTGTCCGACCTACGTCGAAACGGGCAACGAGAACGACAGCCCGCGCGGCCGCATCTACCTGATGCGGGCCGTACGCGACGGCCGGCTGGACCTGAGCCATGATGTCCGCCGCCATTTGGAGTTGTGCCTCGACTGCCGGGCCTGCGAGACGGCCTGCCCTTCGGGCGTGCAATACGGCAAGCTGATCGAGCCGTTCCGCGTGGACATGGAGCATCACGGCCCGGAGCCCGCGGCGGCCAAATCGCACGACTGGTTCCATAAGTACATCCTTTTCGGCCTGTTTCCCTATCCGGAGAAGCTCCGGCAGGCGCTCGTCCCGGCCCGCATCGCCCAGCGGCTGGGCCTGGAATGGCTGCTGGTGCAGACCGGCTTGTGGCGGCTCTTGCCTACCAAGCTGGGCCGGATGGCGACGCTCCACCCCAAGCTCGAAAAACCGGCCGCCCCCTTGCCGGCGTTCCTCCCCGCCAAGGGCCGCCGCCGGGCCCGCGTCGCCCTGTTCACCGGCTGCGTGGGGGACGCCCTGTTTCGCCAGACGAACTGGGCCACCGCCCGCGTCCTGCAAGAGAAC
>JAKEHX010000228.1 GCA_022614795.1 Planctomycetaceae bacterium
CTCGAATGGATCGCCTCCACGAGCGTGACCGAACTCCATGACGGGACAACACCTTGCGTCGACTCGGGATAACCCCCCGAACATTCAACTACTGAAATTGGATTGAGGGCAGAGACTTGCAGTTGGTTCCGCACAGCGCGAATCCGTTGACGATGGGAATTGCGGGTCTTGGGGCGTACAAGGAAGTGCACCAGATTCCCGGGCTTGGTCTCGTGTGGGCCCATGCAATGCGATCGCTCTACGCCGCAGAATCCGCCATTTTCGTCGGATTCTCGATGTCGGATTTTGATGCAATGGCTAAGTTGCAGTTCGGTGAAGTGGCTCGGGCGCGTCTTGCCGAGGGCCGCCCATTGCCTGTGACGATAATTGATCCGTTCGCTGACGATGCATTCGTCAACCGTTTTCGACGTGTATTCCGTTATGTGGACGTCGTGAAACAAAAGCACGAAGAATTCGATTGGCTCAGCATCGCAGGTAATTGAAGCCGTGGCGTTGGCGCGAAAGCTCTATCGATCAGTGTTGGCAACAATGCTTGCTTGCGGCGGTGTCCTATTCTTGGGTTCGACCGTAATGGCGGTCCATGACGCCGCGCTTTATTGGACGTTGCCCGAGGCGTATCGGTCGGCAATCAACAAGCTCGACCAAGGATGGCATTATGCGGGCCTACCTAAGGATGAACGCGCTGCTGTGCTTGAGATGCACCAAAAGTGGGAGAATGAGGAGCGCATACCGTGGTGGGGAGCTGACGAACGCGTTGATCCCACTGAACAACGAGAAGAGACGTTGGAATACTTCGACAAGTTCATTCCGCGGTGGGGCTGGGTCGCTCACCAAAGGTATCCGCTCAGTACAATTCTGCTCTCCCTTGTAGGATTTGCGCCATTTGGAATCACGATTGCAATCGCCCGTTGGATTGCGTGGCTTCGCGCTCCGGCATCGCCATAGGACCCCAATCGCCGCGGGCGGTGGGCACTTTGTCCCTCTCGGCTGGCGCGACGGCACACGGAGTGTGCCTGCTACTTGCGCTCCCACACCGCCGGCAGCTTCTTGGAGTCCTCGCCGTAGGTTTGGCTGACGATGAAGCCGCTGGCCTGGGAGGTGTAGAAGATGCGGCCGTTACTGACGACCGCGCCCAGGCACTCGCGGCTGTCGATGGCCGGGCCGGTGCTGACGAGCTTGCTGCTGGCCGCCAGGTCGATCATGTCCATGTTGGCCCCCAGGATGTATGAGCCGGACATCGTGAAGCGGCAGCAGGCGTAGTTGTGGTCCACGCCGCCGACGACCCGGCCGGTGGCCGCGTCGAAGACGTTGCCCCGGCCGCGGAGGGCGTTACTGAAGATGAAGTTGTCCCCCACGGTGACCACGTTCAGGGCCGACGTGACCGGCTCGGACTGCCAGACGAGCGAGCCGTCCTTGGCGTCGAGGCACCAGACGAAGCGGTCCTTGGTGTTTTCGCTGGCCGGGTTGAAGCCGCCGATGTAGATGCGGCCGTTTTTGCCCGTGAGCGTACACTTGGCGGTGACGAAATATTTGTTCGTGAGCCAGACGACGTCGCCCGTGGCCGGGTCGAGGCACGCGGTCAGGCCGCTGTTGTCCGGCGGCAGGCCGCGGCGGGCCCGCTGGCTGGCCGAAAAGCCGAAGAACGTCGAGTAAAACAGCTTGCCATCGAGCAGGCAGATGCCGCAGTCGTTGCCGCCGCGGCCGTACTCGGAGAAGTCCTTCTCCCACACGACCTTGCCGGTATCGAGGTCCCAGGCCCACAGCAGCGGCCGGTTGTCCTTCGGGTAATACGGGTTGTCGTTCGAGTAGATCCAGCTCATCACCTCGCGGCCATCGGCCGGCTGCGGAGTGCCTTTGAACGTGAAGGGCTTCTCGGTCCCTTGCGGGGCGTATTGACCAGAGCCGCTGGCGTAGATCGCCAGGTTGCTGTGGACGACGGGCGGAAACTGGCGGCTCCAGCTCGGCGAGCCGGTGAAGGGGGCTTCCCAGAGGAGGCGGCCGGTGGCGGCGTCGAGGCAGCGCATGAGCGAGCGCTTCATGCCGGCCTGCGGGACGAGGAGCTTGCCCTGGTAATAGAGGGGCGAGGTGAACGAGAGATAGACGTCGGGCCAATAGCGACGCCAGAGGAGGCGGCCGGTGTCTTGCTCGACGGCGATGATCTGGCCTTCGGCGGTGTGGGTGTACATGCGGCCGCCGCCGCAGACGGGCAGATGCTTGACCGTCCCTTCCAGGCGGCGGGCCCACCGCATCCGCAGCGGCGGGGCCAGCCCCTGCTCGTTGGCATTGGTCGAGCCGAAATTGCCGTAGTTGGTGTACCAGTCGTACTTGGCGTCGGCGAGCGGGCCGGTGATCGGGCTGCGGATTTTGCTGATTTCGAGGTCTTTTTCAGGGAGCGGCTGTTTCGCTTCTGGGGCGAGCGTCTTACTGTTGTCGCCATGGACGTAGAGGTAGCCATCTTCGCAGCCGGCGTAGATGCGGCCGTCGGCGACGGCGAGCGGGGCGGTGATGGGAGCGCCGAAGGCGGTGGAAAAGGATCGCGGCTCGCCCCCTTCCAGCGAAACCACATACAGCTTGCCGTCGAGGCCGCCGTAGATGGCGTGGTCCTTCGTGAGGACCGGCGGCGTGATCGACGCCGCAGTGGCGAGCACCGTGCGCTCCTGAGTGTCGCTTACGGCTGCACTGCTGGTGGCTGCGCGCTCCTGGCCGACATGGGGCGTGACAATGTGCTGGCACAGGCCCAGGCCATTTTCAGGCCGGGTGCGGTAGACATGGTGGCCACGGATGGCGACTGGGGCGAACGAGAGCAGGCCGGGCAGGTGAATCGCGGTTTGCGTGCCGGCGACGAAATCGGTCTCGAGCTTCGTATCCTCCCCATAGCCCGCCAGCCGCAAGATTTCCACGCGGCCGGCGTTGTCGCGGCGGTGCCACTGGACGTAGACGTTGCCCGCCGCATCGGCACTTTGGCCGAAGGTGGCCGGGTACTCATTGCCGTCGTAGGCGGGAATCACGCCCACGGTGCGCAGCTTCGGCGAGGACCCGGCGTCGTCGAGGAACACCGTGCGGCCGCCGGCTGGGATCACGACGGTATTTCCAATGAGGCAGATGTCGCGCGAGCATACGAAGTGGTCCTTCCAGTTCACTCGTCCCTGGCGCTCCTTGACCCAGTCCTCGCCCTTCCAGCGGTTCCCCTCGAACTTGACGACCTCTTTGACAAAATCCCAGGTCCAAGCGACGGTGCCGTCGGGCTCGACCGCATGGACGACGGCCCCGAGCGTGGCGAAATAAACGCGGCTGGCGCCCGCGGCAGGGGCGGAGAAGATCGGCTCGCCGCAGTCGATCCGGCGGACGAGCTGCCCCGTTTCGCGATCGAGGACGTAGTAATAGCCCGCGGTGCTGCCGACGTGGAGATATTTTCCGATCACGGCGGGGGCGGCGACGTTGTTGACGTTGCCGGCGCCGCCGCCCGTTTTGAAGGTCCAGACGACCTTCAGCGACTGCGCGTCGATGGCGTGAACCACGCCCGACCCGTCGATGACGTAAACCTTGCCGCCGGCGACGACGGGCGAAGCATAGATGCCATCGCTGAGCGGGACCGCCTCAATCAGGCCGAGGTTGGTGGGGAGCGTCGCCTCCGGGGCGTTGCCCGAGCGGAGGGCGTCGCCTTGAAGCTGCGGCCAATCGGCGGCTGCGGCCGTGGTTGAGATGAGGAGCGCCAGCGGGAGGATGTGGTACAGCGGCTTCATGGCGAGACTCCGGCGAATTAGATGGCTGAGTGGTTATGATAGCGAGTGTCCGGCGGTGGTTGCGACTGGATTCCGGCAGACGAGCCGGATAAGGTGAAGGGCGGTTGGACGTTAGAGGTCAGACGTGGTTCCGTAGCTGAACTCGCCAGAGTTCAGGCGGGACTTCCTGAAGTCTGGCGACTTCAGCTACGTGTATTGAAACATCCGAACGGAATCCCATGGTCCATACTCGCTACACCTGGCTCCTTGCGACAATCTTGACCCTGCTCGCTTCGCCCGCCGCACGTGCCGGCGATTGGCCGCAGTGGAGATACGACGCCCAGCGGAGTGCCGCCTCGCCCGACGAGCTGCCGGCCAGCCTGGCCCTCTACTGGGTCCGCGAACTGCCGCCGCTTGTCTCCTGTTGGCCCGATCAGCCGAAGATGCAGTTCGACGCCGCGTATGAGCCGATTGTCGCCGGCCGGCGGCTGGTGGTCGGATCATCGCACGATGGCAGCGTGACGGCTTATGACACGCGGACAGGCGGCGAGCTGTGGACGTTTTTCGCCGACGGGCCGGTGCGGTTTGCTCCGCTGGCGTGGGAGGACCGGATTTATTTCGCCAGCGACGACGGCTATCTCTATTGCCTGGCGGCGCGGGACGGCTCGCTGGTGTGGCGGTTTCGCGGCGGGCCGTCGGACCGCAAGGTCCTGGGCAACGAGCGGCTGATTTCGACCTGGCCGGCCCGCGGAGCGCCGGTGATGGCAGACGGCAAGATTTACTTCGCCGCCGGCGTCTGGCCGTTCATGGGAATTTTTCTGCATGCCCTCGATGCCCGCACGGGCGCGGTCGTCTGGACCAACGACGGCGACGGCTCGATGTATATGAAGCAGCCGCACAACGCCGATTCGTTCGCAGGGGTCGCGCCGCAGGGGCCGCTGGCGGCGATTGGCCAGAAGCTGCTAGTGCCCGGCGGGCGATCGGTGCCGGCGTGTTACGACCGGGCGACCGGCAAGCTGCTCTATTACCAATTGGCGGAGAATGCCAAGCGCGGCGGCGGTTCGACGGTTGCGGCGACGCACGGACTCTTCTTCAACGGCGGCTCGGCATTCGATCTGGCCACCGAGAAGCAACTGGGCGACATCGGCGACCACGTCGCGTTTGCGGGCGATCGGCTGTATGACGCCGAGGGGGGCAAACTGCGCGAGCTGGACCTGGCGACATCGGCGCAGACAGAGCAGCCGACGGTCGATCGCAAGGGCAAGAGGATCAGCCTGGTGTCGTGGTCGATTCGCGAGGCGGGCAGGGCAGGGGGGCCGCCCGTCACGGCGATGATCAAGGCGGGCTCGCGGCTGTACGTCGGCAGCCCGGATAAGCTGGTGGCATACGGCCTGCCATTGCCAAAGGACGGCAATGTGACGCCGGTGTGGGAAATGGAGATCGAAGGGACGCCGGCCACGCTCGTCGCGGCCGACGAGCGGCTGTTTGTAACGACGGTCCACGGGCGGCTGTATTGCTTTGGCAATGCAACGGAGTCGCCGAAGTCGCCAATGAAGCACCCGCTGATCGCCAAGCCGCTGGTCAGTACCGACGCCGCGCGGGCGCGGGTTGCATCGATTCTCAAGGATACTGGCGTACGCGAAGGGTACTGCCTGTTGAGCGGCGAGGCGACCGAAGCGGTGATTCGCGAGCTAGTAGAGCAGTCGAAGCTGCAGATTGTGATCGTCGAGCCGGATGCCAAGGCGGCCGGATCGCTGCGCGACAAACTTCGCGCGTCCGGCCTCGGCAGTGACCGTGTGAGTGTGATCGTTTCCGAACCGAAGGAACTCGACCTGCCGCCCTATTTCGCCAGCCTGGCGATCATAAACTGGCTACCGACCAGCGCCGCGGAGGTGGAGGACGTTTTCGCCAGTCTCCGCCCGTTTGGCGGCGTGGCGTGTCTGCCGATCACCATTAGGAAGGCGGCCGCACTTGCCAAGGATATTCAGCAGTCCGATCTGCATGGCACCGCCTGGAAGCCGGCGGGCGACGGCATGACGCTGCTGGTCCGCGAAGGGCCGCTGCCGGGCAGCGCCGATTGGACCCACGAGCATGCCGACGCGGCGAACACGCGCGTCTCGAAGGACACGCGCGTCAAGGCGCCGCTGGGGCTGTTGTGGTTTGGCGGCTCGACCAGCGAGGCGATCCTGCCGCGCCACGGCCACGGCCCGCAACCGCAAGTCGTTCAGGGGCGGCTGTTCATCGAGGGGATGGACCTGATGCGGGCGATCGACATTTACACGGGCCGCGTGCTGTGGGAGGCATCGCTGCCGGGCGTCGGCGACCTGTATGACAACACGGCCCACCAGCCGGGTGCCAACGCCAGCGGGACGAATTACATCGCGACGCCCGATGGGATCTACGTTGCCTATCGCCGCTCGTGCGTGCAGCTCGATCCGGCCACAGGCGAGCGAATCCGCGAGTATCAGCTCCCCGCGCACCCCGGCGCCGCAGAGTCTCCCAGCGGCAAAGAGCCGCCCGTCTGGGGCTACATCAACGTCTTTGAGGATTATCTCGTGGGCGGAGCCGATCCGCTCTTTAATCCCGATCTGAAGAGCGCCCGCGGAGACAACGACAACCATTCCTTCAGCCGCCGCCTGGTCGTGATGAACCGCACCAGCGGCAGCGTGCTGTGGACAGCCGACGCGATCAGCGGCTTTCGGCACAACGCCGTCTGCATTGGCGGCGGCCGATTGTACGCCATCGACCGGATGTCCGGACCCGAGCTGGCGCGGCTCAAGCGCCGCGGCGAGGAAGCGCCCAACAAGCCGCGGCTGGTGGTGTTTGACCTGGCCAGCGGCAAGGAGCTGTGGAGCACCAAGGCGGACGTTTTTGGCACGTGGCTCAGCTATTCCGCCGAGCACGACGTGCTGGTCGAGGCGGGGCGCGTGGCGTCGGACACGATCAGCGACGAGCCCAAGGGCATGCGGACGTATCGCGCCGGCGGCGGCGAAATCGTCTGGGAGGACAAGGCGTTGGCCGGGCCCGCCATGCTGCACAAACGGACGATCCTGATGGCCGGCCGGGCCTGCGACCTCTTGACCGGCCAGCCGCGAATGCGCGAGCACCCCTTGAGCGGCGAACCGGTGGAATGGACCTGGTCGCGGAATTACGGCTGCAATACGCCGATGGCGTCGGAGCATCTGTTGACGTTTCGCTCGGGGGCGGCCGGCTATTTCGACATGTGCAACGACGGCGGCACCGGCAACTTCGGCGGCTTCCGGTCGAGCTGCACGAACAACCTGATCGTAGCCGGCGGCATTCTGACCGCTCCCGAGTACACGCGCACCTGCACGTGCAGTTATCAGAACCAGACGTCGATCGCCCTCGTGCCGATGCCCGAGGTCGAGACGTGGACGTTTTTCGGCGCCCAATCTCCGAAGCTGCCGCTGCGGC
>JAKEHX010000229.1 GCA_022614795.1 Planctomycetaceae bacterium
AGCAGACGGATTCGCTGACGACAGCCAGGCGGATTGCGGCGAGCTGGCGGGACAGCCTGGACGTGGAGGTTGTGGAGCATGTCACCGTCGCCACCTAGGAAGCGCTCCCCGACGCCGGTCGGGCGCAACATTTGTGTGTTTTGCAGCCATGACTGCTACGAATGTAAAAGGCGAACTTTTGCAGCGGCAAGCTTCGCGACGGCAAAAGCCAACGTCGAACGCTCCAAAGCAAAAGCCGCTCCCGCCGCCCAAAGGCGTGTAACCAATCTCAGCCGCTTTCGCAACTGTGCCGCTTGCTTAGGGCGGCGGACGGCGGGAGCGCGGAACGATCATTTCAGGTTGGCGATTGCCTCGCGAATCGCCGCGCGGCAATCGCCGAGGAGGACGGTTTTATCCGCCACAAGTCAGCTGCTCATGGTCGATCACGCTGGCCTGGAAAGAGCTAGTGCGGTTGCTGTAGTCGCGCGGGTCGCCGTGCGCGACGAGCAAGTAGGCTTGCGCTTCGGATTCGTCAGCAAAGTACATCACGCTGCCGCTGACGGAGCCGGTCTTGCGGTAGTGGCAGGCCACGCTGTAGCGGCCCGATTTGCCGGCCCGCGCTTCCAGCTTGGCAATCGCCGACTTACGGGCTGCCTTCTCCCAGGCGTGCTGGACTGCCCAGGCCAAATCTTCGCTCAGGTCCAACTCAGCCGCCGCGTCAGCCTCGGTGGCCGACTCGTAGCGGCAAATCGCTTGCTGCTCAGCCTCGCTCAAATTGTCTGGCGTGTTGTTGAAGTCGGTCCAGCCACGGTCGGCGGCGAAGCAGCGGATGATAATTTGGGAAGCGGTCATCGTTTTATCCTTGGCCCTTGCGGGGCCAACTCCAACTCTCTCAGTTGGCGAGCGGCTGATTTCTCTCAGCCATGCGTGCATTGTATATACTGTGTTCGCCGACGGCAATACTATATTGCCTTAATCGGCCTGGAATTGACGAAAATCGCCTCTTTCCCTAAGTCGAAATACAGTATATACTTACGGCATGACGACCGCAACTCTCGACTCGGCGACGGTAAAAATCCGGGAAATCTGGGCCAAGATGCGGGGGGCCGGGATGAGCCTGACAGAGCTGGGGCTGGCGATGGGCTACCCCGAAGAATCGGCCCGGCAAGCGGCGACTCAGTTCTTACGCGCGGCCAATCCGACGATCGGATCAATCCGGCGATTTGCCCGCGCCGTCAACGTGCCGGTGGAGGGATTGGTGCGCTAGCGGCAGAAGGCGAGCAACAGCAGGCCGATCGGCACGGCCAGGGCGATCCACGGTTGCCAGGTGCGGGGAATTATAAACGCGTGATACAATGCCATAGTGGACGCCACCACTCACATTCACGTCGCCCGGACCAACGGCCTGGACCACGAGCTCTCCTTGGACTTGATGTGTGACGCCGGCGGCGAGCATTTCGTTTTCATCCGCGCCACAGACGATCTTCGCGGACGAGAGACACTGATCGGCTTCAACAAGGTGGACTGGTCGCGCTTCAAAGGGAGTGTGTTGGCCGTCGATCGCGCCATAGGCCAGCTCCGTGACAAGGGCCTGATCTTTGAATTCGGGCCGCCGCGGTGCGAGCCACAGATACTAGAGCCGAAGCAGCCAGGCGATTACCGGGTGAAATTCATCGTGGAAAAAATGACGGCCAATGGGCTTCAGACGCGGGAGTGCGAGACGCTGGCAGAGGTGGCCGACTGGATTCACGGCCGCTAAGCACTCTCATAATCTGGCAAAACTCCTAATCGCTTCCCTGACTTCACCCGGCCGTTCTTTCCCTCGTTCGTAACTGACAGCCAACATTGGACCGCGCGGGGCGGCGAGAAAATCGAGCACCGCTCTGGCATGATTCCGGGTCGCACGAAGATCGAGCTTGGCGTCCCGCGCCAATTCGCTTTGCAGCGCAGTGAACGGGTCGCGCGTCACGGCTATGAAATGGGGGTTGCGGACGAGCGGCAGGATGCCATTCAAAAGGAACACGCTGCGCGGCCACTTGAAAGACCATACTGGCTCACTGTTTCGCGCCGTCACAAGCTCCGCAAATTTCGACCAGTCTTGCTCTGCTAAGGCTGCCGCTATTTCGCAATCCTCGTAGTTGCAATAGGCCCACTCTTCTGCGGGTTTGTTGTCCAATGGGCCGATGGGGATTCCGATTTCATACAGCGTCTGAGCGATGAACGAAGTGCCGCCACGGAATGCGCCGAGCACGATGATTGTCTTTGGCCCTGGCTTGGGAGCCACAATGAGGCTGGCCGCTGGAATCGCTGTCTGCGGACGAGACGGCTTGAACAATTCCGACCACGCCGAGGCTGGAATATCGGTGCCGTCGCCTGGCCGCTCGTCAGGCAGAGGATCGTCGGCAATCGGTTCCGAGTACAGGATCGGCTCGTACGGGCTCGGCGTCGGATAGCTGCCAGGCGGCCATGCTTGCCACCGCGATTTCACGGCATGAACTGGGAACAGGCCCGACAGCCAGGCTTCGGCGCCATACCGATCGGCCGGCACACTGCGCCAATGTGGGTGTGAAAACACGGCACTGTTGCGAAACCAAAAAAACGTGCCGCTGAACATCCAGGTGCCGTGGCGAAGGCGGGTTGGATAAGGCGGTGTGTCTGGCGGCCAGCACATAAGCTGCGTACCAATCGCTGCGTAGAAGCGCAAATCGTCCACGCACTCCTGCCAGCTGTCCAGTAATTCGTGATACATCATGTTTCGCCAGTAGATCGCTGCACTCCGGTCCTGTTCGGTCGAGTTGCCCTTAGTGTGGGCATAGAAGGTGGCCTGGTCCTGAGACGGATCGGACACTGAGATCAGCAGCGGCAGGAAGCTGACGACCTCGCGGAGCACGGGATCATTCGGTAATTCAATAAAGTCCCAGCGTCCCCCGGCCTGCTCGAATGCCCTACGAACCACTGATGGTTTCGCAGTACCGTCGCCGCAGGCAATGGCGACCACGCGGCGGCCATTGAACAGGCGCGCTCGTTTGAGGAGCTGATGCACGTTATGCCGCCAGCCGTCATTGGCAACCAACGGACAGACGTGATAGATCAGATTGCGGACCGTGACGGGTGGTGGCAGGGTGGGGGCCACAGCCTCGATCGCATGCCCATTGGAAGCTGCCGGCAAAAGGTGCCCGTACCGGCGCATAAAACCCGCATGTCTCTCTCTGTCAAACGCGGCCACAATTGCCGCAGCGGAGGCTTCACGCCGTTCCGGCGACAAATCCCAGAAGCGATTTGGCAACTCCGCCAATCCGTGATCGCGGGCCTGAAGGGCAAAATCAATTAGAGTCAAAAACCAGCCCTCCTCCGCTGATGGTTTCGGTCCTGAAATAGGAGCCGGCCATGATGATCGAGAACGTCCCCGAGCCAAGCACGATGTCATGCGCGGATGCGTTGCGGAGCCGCAGCAGCTCGCCGCGCTTCAAATTCTCAAATCCACTGAACGCAACGTTCTCCGCCGTCTTCTGGAACTCGACACCGTAATTGTCGCGCTCGATATCTTGGTCTCGCTGGCCGATATACATTGTTGCCGTCGCTTCGCCCGGCTCCTTCTGTCCTTGGGCGATTGGTTTTTTATAGAGCGTAACCGACAAGGGAGCGCCCCGCGGTGCTGCAACGCTCGATACTTTTGCCTGAAATCCTAACCAGAAAATTCCCGCGCGAAGGACCTTAAGCCACTGGTCCGATTGAATTTCTAGTCCTTTGACAACCGATCCGGTGCTCCACGGAACATAATCGCTGGCCGCCACACTCAGGCTAGAGAGTTCCCAGCGGCCGTGTGCTGAGAGCGCCTTGCCATTGCCGTTGGAAATCCAAACGGTATGCACGCCTCCCTGACCGGCCGCAGCTAAAGCGTCGTGGCAGACGCTGATGAAAGCGGAGCCGCCGGACTTTACGTACCATTGATCGGCGACAGGGCCACAGGGATCGCCGTTGGAAAGTAAATCCTTCGTTCCGTCATGTAGCACTTGGCAAGGGAAGTCCTCAGTTCCGACGCCGTGGCGCAAAGATGGAACCGGGACTGGGCCGTTGAACAGGAAATCGCTAGAGTTTTGTTCCGCTTCAGCCTGGTCATTGGGTTTTGTAATCGTCCAGACAGCGTGACCGCCGCGATTGTATTGGCGGAAAAACCTACTGACCTTGCCAACGGGATCATCAATCTCCTCTTTGGTCATTACTGTCGTTTCACTAAACCTGTCCAGCCGCATCTTGTACATACAGGCGAATGGCGGAACTGTCTCATCAGTCGTGTTAAAAAATGGCGCGGGCCGGCGCTGTTTGAGCCAGTTGTCAAGGATCGTGGAGGCGGGAACGTCCATTACGCTGGTCTCCGCACGCGCTTGTCGTCCGCCTCGCGTGATGTCTTGGGATCGGTCGCGAGTTTTTCACGGAGTTGCTGGTACAGCCGCTGCTCTTCGTAGGTCAGTCCCAGTACCGGCTCTTCGCGGTTGCGGCTCACTCGCGTCGTGGCGCCTTGTTCCGCGATCGACCACGTAATCTGTTGGATCGCACCGTCTGGCACAATCGGCAGCAAGCCCGGATAGGTGGCGGCGCACGGATCGCGCGTCTCATACCGCCTTTCTTCCACGTCCAAGTAATGCTTGGCCATCTTCTCATATTCGCGGCGATTGGTTCCCGCGCCGCTCTTGGTGGCAATGGTCCTAAAAATGGCATCGGCTGCCGTCACGTACCGCGGCTGGGTCCCAAACTTTTTGTCCCGGCTGCGGCGCACAATTTCCTCATGAATCCAGCCGCGAGTGTCTTTGTCACGCACTCCAAACCCAATGCGTAAGAAGAGCTTGGCCGGCTTCGTGTATGGCCAGTCCACTGTTTTGCCGTCCACTTCGATGCCGCCTGGCTTTTTTCCGAATTGATACCGCGGTTTGTCGAACGCGACGATGCCGGTTTTTTCGTCCACCTGAAAGCCGTCCTCGATCGACATTTCCTTGGGCGGGTTGCCGTCCTTGTCAAGCTTGGAGCGCGTGTCATTTAACTCTTTCCAATACTCTGGCGATGGTGTGTCTCTCGTGAAGAGTCCCCAGACGATCGGCGGCTTGACCTTGGGCGGTTTCTTCGCGGCTACGATCGGAGTTTGCGTGGTGAGCCGGCTCGACAGAAGCGGCAAAATGCGGTCCAGGTCTTCCATCTTGTGACCGCCCTTCACGCCGCCCTGAACGAAAAATGGCACCTTGATTCGATACTTGCGATACACGTCCGCCTTCGCCAGGTCGCGGAGCGTTTTGATTCCGTGAATCGTCGTCACGGGCTTGTCAAAAATAGCATTGCCAAATTCCGGGTCGAAATACCACCAAAAATTGCCGTCGATCGGCTGAGTGTCCGGCTTGAACTGAATTGCCGGGTGATTGATCGGCAGGTACTCATCCGACTGCGATCGACACACTGCCTCCAACTCCAGGTCTTGCTCCCACAGCATCCGGTGTCCTGCGAAGATGAGCTGGTCCGGCCGCTCTGGCGGATCGACCGTGATTTGATACTCCATCGAATTCTGCGTCGTCAGCTTTTGGCCTTCGCCGTCCGGCCATAACTCAACTCTATTCCGTCGCCAATTTAGGACCACGCGAAACTTGATCGTGTCCGCCAACTTGGCCAGCGCCTGGGCAGGCAACTCGTAGTCCCACTCGACTTCAGGAAAGATGTCGTCTGGGACCTTCGCAATGCTGTAGCCCTTCTCGCCCATCGCTTCCAAGCAGAGCTTCATCAACGCGCGGACGTTTTTCTCCGTGCCTTTTTTGATTTGCTTCGGGATACCGGCGTCGGCGTTGGCATTCTCGCTTTCGCGGACGTTGTAGTAGCCGCTGATCGTGCCGCACTCTTTCCATTTCCACCGCCTGTCGAGGATCGTGAGCGTCCAGACCATCAGCCCATCGGGGTTGCGGGCCACGTCAATCCGGTCCACCTTGCATTGCGGGAACTCGATGCGCGTCCCGCCGAAAATGAAAATCAGCGTGCCGCCTTCCTCGATGCCGGGAGTCGGCGGGACGCGGACCTGGCATTGAGACGCCGCAACGCCATGTGCGAACGTGAATTGCACGTCCAGATGGGCGTTGACGCCGCGGAAGGTGATAAACGGATGATTCATCAGGATGGCGCGCCGCGAGTGATTCGCACGTTACTTCCGAGACGTGAGGAGTTGAGATTGGCGGCAGTGTAGTTCAGGTCCAGCCGCAGATTGCTCACCACCTGTTTGGGATCATCCACGATCGATGTCAAACTGTTGACTTCAATCGGATTCGTCACCGTCTTGGTTCGCATGTCCTGGCTGAAATCCAGCTTGCCTTCGCCCGAAACGACCGGAGCGCCGCCAAGCGTCCCAGTGGTTTTCCAAATGACCGTTGCCGTTTCGTCCTCATCCGGCGCGATAACAAACGTTGTGCTGACACCGAACGTGCCTGCCAAAACGACGATGCCACCCGTGATGCTAAGTGATGTCGCGTTGGCAGTTCCAAGATTGATTTCCCCGTTGCCGCCGGAAATCTCGATCGTCGTGACGGTGATGCCCGGTCCAATCGCGTATTCCACGTCGCCTTCCCGGTCCTCCAGATAGCCGATCTGGAGCGTGGCGATGGTCGCGACTTCCGCAGTGTAGAGGGCCACGCCGAACGAGCCCTTGAAAACTCTCACAACGTTGGAGGCGTTGGTTCCCTTCCAATGCAGGGCCGGAATGCTGCTGTCCTCCGGGCTGCCCGTCCCCATCACGATCAACTCCGTCTGAATCGTGCCATTGTTGATGTTGATGTACGGGCTGCCTGTCCCAGTGCCTTCGCCGACGATCGTAAGCGTGCTGCGGAGCTGGGGATAGAGTGAGCGATATTGGAAGTAGCCGGTGTCGCTGACGGGCTTGAGTCCGAATTGACCCACGAAGCTGGCCATGAAATGCACTTCGGCCATCGTGTCGGTGATCGTGGCCCGGTCGTACAGCACTTCGGTTTCTATGTTGGCGAAGAAACACTTGTCACCAGCTACGGGATTCGTGCTACCGCTCCAATTCAGCGGCTCGTCCAACCAGTTGGGGCCGGTCGGATCGACCGTATTCGCGGACACAACCAGCGTCTGTGTGCTGGCCGCGACGAGCGACGTGCCGTTGCCGGTCATCAGGTTAAGGTTGGAGTTGGCGAAGCCCCCTTGGAATTCGACCATCACGGGATTGGCAGGAAGCGGGCCGCCTGTGCAAAGGATGTCGCCCGGAACAAATGCAGTGAGTCCTTCCAAAGCGGCTTGCACTGTCGCGGCTGACGCACTGAAATTGATCGGCGTTGTTGTTTCGGCGTTAAACGTAAGTGTGAAGTTTCCACCCGTCGGCGTGCCGCTAGTGATCGTGACCTCTTGTTGCTCGTTCGTTCCAGGCTGGCCATCGGCGATGATCTCTGCCCGGCCTTCGGTTCCCGTCAGGGATGTGCCGGAGCCAGTCATTAACAGGACTTCCGTGTCAGTGTCAAAGGTGACGATCCACGGATCATGCAATGTTCCAGTGCCAGTGACCGTCACTGTGCCGATGCTAGAGAGCGATTCCAAATTCGTTTTGAGCGTGGCGGCGCTTGCGTTCCAGGCCACAGCTACTGCCTGTCCACCGTAATCGAGCACTATCGTGCCGCCGGTCGGAGCGCCAGTCAGCGCTATATGCTGAATGGCCTTGCGCAGGGCCGTGTTGGGGCCGGATACGAACGCAAGCACAACGTTGCCAAAAGCGCCTTCTTTCACGTTCGGACCCTTATAAACCTCATCGCCGATAAACAGTGCGTTGGCGTTCATCGCCGGAAAAATTCCGTCGCGAATCAAGATCGTCCAGGGGCCGCCGGCGGGGCCGGTGACATCGACCTTCGTATAGGCCGGAACGTTCGGAGCGTGAGGATCGGCTGTGGCCGTGTCACTAACGAGCGTAGCGGGAACCATGATGGATTCCAGCGCAAAGCGAATATCGTCCGCGGTCGCGCCCGCAGCGTTCGCAACCCAGTCTGAAAGGTAAGTCAACCCACTGAAAGTCGCGTCGCCCGTGAACTTGAAGCGAAAGGCGGTAACAGTATCAGTCGCCGTCAGCGTGTAGAGCGGTCCTTTGGCGTAGTTAGCAGGGCGATATTCCTGGACCATCGTGATTGCTAGACCGCCGCCGCCGGCCAGGGTGGTCATCGCCTGGAAACTGAAGATCGGCTGGCGCTTCCCGGCCAATGCTCCGATGAATTCAATCGTCCAATCGGACTTGCCGTTTTTCACGACAGATACATTGCCAGCGCCGATTGCCACCATGCCTTCCAGGGTGGTTTGAAATGTGGCCGCCGCAACATCGAAATTGATGCCCGTCACGCTAGATGATCCAAACAGCAAACCAAATGTGCCGCTGGTTGGCGGGCCGGCGAGACGCATGCGAACCTTTTGATTGACACGAGCCGCACCTTTTTGCACCTCAGTCACGACGATATTAAACGTGCCGGCGTTGGTTGTTGACGACGTGACGGTGAATGGCGTGCCGTCGTCTGGGCCGATGAGGATCAAATGCGTCGCGTTGCCGCCGTCGTCTCTGCCGGTGATGGCGGTGACTTCCTGCCACTCCGGGATGTCGCTGGCTTCGACCGCGACGCCCAATAATTGAACGACGTCGCCCACGGTTGGCGCGGCCCCCGTATCCGAGTCAACAGCCGTGACGGTGATCGTCTTGCGATTGATCGTCAGGCTGAACTTGTCGCCGTGGCCCGGATTGGCCGGAGTCACATGCGTCACCTGCGCTCGCGATGGGGCGTCGCCTAAAAAAAACTTCGTGGCCAAAGTTCAGCCTCCTATTGCGGCCAGGCGGTTGGTGTCCCAACCAGCGGCCGGTTTGCTTCAAAACGCCAGTTCCAACTAATCGGGAAATCGATGTAGCCGTTTCCTCTAGCTCGCGGGGATTCCAGCGACGGCCGCTCGTCAAAGTTCATCCAATACTGTGGCCAGATCGGCGAGGCCGGCTCCGGGTAGGCCAGATAGCCCACGGCCCGCCCGGTTTGTGTGGCCCGGTAGAACGGGAATTGGCGAATTCTCTGCCGCTGGTGAGGGCCGTGGAGGGATAGCAACCAGGCTTCCCGCTCCGGTGACGAATAAGAAATTGAGTCCGTGTACTCGCGGAAGAGGAATCCGGCGAGCGTGGACGGGTACTCGGCCTCCAATGCGAATGTGAACGGTAGCCAGGTCACGTAGGCCCCCGGCTCGCCTGCGTTGATCTCCGGTGGCTGGACGACGCGGACACCACCGATCGCGTTCGTGTTACGGATCGTGAGTTGGCTTTGAATAGAGCCGCCTGGAAGTTGGACGATAAAATCCTTGCCATTTACCCGGAAGGCGTCTAAAAGGGAACGTACCAGGCCATCCATTTCGGTGGCCGATTCGGCATAGAGGGCAGACGAGCATTCGAGACGGATTGTGTTGCTCAGCAGTTGACGGGCTTCGTTGAATTCGGGCGTGTCGCGGCGCACGATCTTGCAGCGTCCTTCGGGCAAGGCGTAGGCGCCGTATTTGGGGAGCATGGTCTATGAGGCTTGCGGTAGCTGTTGCAATTGGAGTTTGTGTGACAATGGCCGCTCTTGGAATCGGTGTCGCAATCGGTTACTTGATTTCTCCCCGTCAGCCGTCGGCTTTAGAGGAATACGCGACGGCATTGAGCATTTACAACGCTGAGACAGCCGACCTCGATCGCCTCCTGATGCTTCAGGATAAAAACAAGAAAGAACTTCTCGTGCCGGCGGTCGAGTTTGCTCGGATTTCAATAACAGAATCCGGCAAAAAGAACGCACTGGAAACCGTCCAAAAAATTCACGGCTTAATGGATGATCTTCAAAAACAGATTGATTCCCAAAGCGCGCGACAATTGAAGGCGCTGGTAAGGCTGAAAGAGTTAGAGAAAGAAAAATAATCATCGCGTTGGACCCCGCGCATTGGCCTGCTGCACCAAGCTCTGACGAATCTGGTCGATCATGTTCTGTTGCGACTTGGCTTCCGTCGCGTCCAGCAGCTCTTTGATTTGGGCAATCGCCTGGTCGCTGATGGAACCGCCTTCCAACTTGAGGATGATCTCGTGCTGCTGCTTGACTGTCAGCTCCGCCTTGGCGATTTGCTCTGCGTTCTCGGCCAGCTTGCGGGCGTCTTCATCCCTCTTCGATTTAAGAGGCGCAAAAATGTCGGACAGGCCAAAATCTTTCGCTCGCCGCTCGGCTTCACTTTCGGCAAATGGCTTGAAGACGTTGAACTGAGAAGCCGTTTCGAATTCCGTTCTCGTCAGTCCCTCCCCGCTGGCCTGCTTGCGGGCGATTTCTCGAACCATCATGATTTCTTCCGGCTTGGCAGACGCCGCCCTGGAAATGTCGCTCTGGTAGGCCCGCTTGCTTTCATCGGCGATTTGCTTCAGCTCGTTGTGCGATTGCCGCAGGCTGTTGAGTTGGTCCCGAGCGCCTTCAATTTGCGCCCGCGCCCCGTCCAGTTGCAGAGAGTGAACCTGCTTGTAGATGTCCCACACCTGACGCGCCGCGGCCACGGTGGCCGCCGTGTTCATGCCGCCGGCAGACTCGCGCTGGAACTCCCCGACGGCTTGGGACAGGAAGCCTTGGGCCTGAGGCAGATTGTTGTGGATCGCGCCTTGGCGAAGTTGCGACAGACTACCGATCATTTGGGCGCGCTGGTCCATCGCCGTCTTGCGGGCCTGCCCTTGCGCCTGCACCCTCTCCGCAGCCTCTTCGGAGGCAACAACGCCGCCGAACATGGCGGTAAGGGTGCCCATCGCGCCGATCCCACCACGCATCGAGCGAGGTCCCGCCCGCAACAGGGACGCGCCGGCCGAAACTTCTTTAGTCGCAATCAAGTCCGTGAGCGAGCCAACGTCAGCTCCTCCACCGATCCCGTGCTTGGTCGCTTGGCGAACAAAACCAGTGAAGGACGCCGCAGCCGCAACCAGTGCCGTGAGTGCCGCAGCCGCCGCGGTTGCCGGTGCCGCAATAGCTGCCCCAGCCGATAGCGCACTCGCTCCCGTCGCCCCGGTCGTCAGTCCAATTCCGCTGACCAATGCCCTACCTCCACGATACGCCGATCCCGCTGCTTCAATTCCCAGCACCGTGTTGAGGACCGTCTGCGTGTTTTCCTGACCGATCAGTCCAGAATAGGCAACGCCACGGGCGATATTTCCAATGCCGCCAACAATGTGCCCGTAACCAGCGGCGCGCCGCGCCTGCTGAAGCCGTCCCAAATTCTCATTGGCCAACCCCTGCCGCTGGATATCGGCCACGACGCGGGCCTGCTCGCGCGCCAAGCGGACGCTTTCGCGCTGCTCAAGGACAGCGGAGTTTCTACGTAGTCGCTGCTGATCGGCAATCGCTTTTAAGTTGTCCTTGTGCTCTTGTTGTATTGAATTTCGGCGAACGCGCTCTTTCCACTTGGCCAACTCATCCTCGGAACGTTTTTCCAATCGAGATTTTTCGTCGATCGCTTTCAGATTCTCCTTGAGATAACTCTGAGCGATTTGCTGGTCGCGCTTTTGGGCTTCGCGAATTTCCTGGGCAACTGTGCGCTGGGCAGTTTTGAGTCGTTCATCCGCCTGCTTTTTGTTTTCCTGCCGAGCGGTCTCAGTCGCCTTTTTCTGAGCGCCGGCCAAGGCCTCACCCCATTGCTTCATCACGCCCTTGGCGGCCGGGTCCGCCTGCGCCACGAGACGGAAGATTACGTCACGTCCCCCGCCGCCGCTCTTGCCGCCACCGATCAGCATGGGTCGCTACCTCCTGGCCAGTCGCATCACAAAGGCTTCGGCGAATTCCTCCGCTTGCGCCTTCCGGTCTCGTTCGCGTGTCAGCATGTCGATCAACGCAAAATTCCGTCTCACAATCGGGTCTCGCCTCTCTACGTCACTCAGCCCGCACGCGCGGGCCTGCAAATAGTGGGCGAAGGCGGCCCAGTTTTTGGGGCTCAACTCGATCTGCTTGGCGTTCTCTGGGTCCTCTTTTGGGCATTTGTTGCAAGGAGTGGGAACGTTGGGGCCGCGAACCATTGGTAACTCTTCCCTTTCCGGCCCACTGCGATAGGTTTCCTTGTCTCCGCTTTCGAGGTTGAACACAAATCGTTTGCACTCGTCGCAATTGATACGAGCCGCGCCGGGGTGAAACAACTGAAGTCTCACCCCGGACCTTAGTTTTTTTCATCGGCCTCCAGGTTCACTTGCGGCGGTTGCGTATCATCGGACCTGCGTTCGCTCGGGACCTGCCCAGCGACGATCATCCACAGTTTATGGAAGAGCTGGTTGCGGACGCGGAGTAAATTGGGTTCGGTGATTTGAACCGCGTTACCCTTGCTGTCCTTGAGAGACCAGCCTTTGAGCAAGCCCGGATCGCGGGCCAACGCCTTCGCCGCCGCATCGGCGAACCGCTCCCAATCGACACGCTCGCCCTGAATCATGCCGGTGATTTTGTCGGCGGTTTTAACCAGTGCCGGACGAAACTCAAATTCGAGCGGGCCATGCACGCCATCCACGGCGGCGATGAAGCCCTGCTCTGTGTACCCGTCGTCGATAAAATCCGCTGTCATTGGTCGCTCATACCTTGCGCTCGTTAGCTCGTTTGTAGAGGCCCCGCTGGTGGTCACTGCCGACGAGCGTGGCGGCAGTGAGCGTGCCAGCGGGGCGCAGGGCAGAAAGCCCGGTGATCGGTCATGACGTGCTCAGAGTTGTCACCAGCTCCTTTGTCGTGGTCCCAGGAGTCCCGGTCTCGTAAGCCGTGAACCGCAGCCGGTTCATCGCTTCGCCGCGCTGCGCCCGCTCGATCGTCTCGGGCGGGGCTTTCAGGTTAGCAAAAGTGAACGTCAGGACACTCAGCCCGTTGGTGAACGTGGCCACGCCCGCGATGCCGGCGACGGCAATTTCGTACAAGGCAATGTCGGCGATGGTGAACGGGTTTGCACACTCGACCGAAATCGTCCGGTCGGCTTCCGGGATTTCGGTCCGCGTCAGGCTGTTTAGGAAGCGGTCGAGAATCAGCGCGTTGTCGATGTTTATGGAGAAATCGTCGATCTGGCGATTCACGGCGGCCAGTGACAGCGCGAGCTGCCCCATGATGAATGGTTTGTCTGTCGTCAGGGTAGCCGCAATCGCGGGCCAACTGTTGTTCACCGTCTGCGTTTTGCCTTGCGCGTCCAAATCGAGCGTCACGAGTTGACCGCCAGCCGATGCCGAGATTCGCGCCGTATTGATCTTGCAGCCGTCCCAGTGAAACACCATCGCGTCGGCGCCGGTGCCATTGAGCCGCAGGTCTTGACTGAAGCGGGCGGACGGCAGGACTTCGGCCAGCGGATAGACCCACGGCGAACCAGCGGTCCCGCCTCCGGTTCGCGTCCCGCCCAGGACATACGGTAAGAGCGTGTCCCATTCGTCAGGCGTGGGTAGGACCGATAGCGGGCCGCCGACGGTATGCGGACCCGTGTTGGCGTTGCCGGCATGTTTGGAGCGCGTGCCGCGAGCGCCATCCTTATTGATGATCGTGCCGGTCTTGCCGATGCCGCAGTTGACGTTCTGAAGTTGCTTGGTGACAGCGCCTCCCGTGGGGCCGACTCCAACAACTTGCGACCAATAAATAGAGCCGTGAGGCATCGCGATGTCCCTTTATGTGAGCCCGCGGGTCCGCCGAACAAGGCAGCGGGCCACGATGGCGCTAACGTCAAAGTTCTGCTGAAACGCGCCAGGATCGATTATCGGCCCCGGTTCAATGACGATGTTGTAAACAGAGTCCACGCCCGACAGCGGGGCCTGGCCGTGGACCGGGAGAAAGGCATCGACAAGCTGCTGACGACAAAGCAAGTCGGCTGGCAGTCCATTTTCCAAATCGAGATTGGTGGCCTGCGCCGCCGTGATTTGGATTGCTTCGCCCCAGTCGTCGGCCTGATTGGTGACTTGCACGAAGCGATCGTTCAAAGGCGTGACAAAGATTCCGGCCTGAATGTCCGGCAATATGAGCGACCGCTTCCAAGGGAACTTGCGGCGGACGACGTCGATCGTTTGCCAGGGAGCAGGCAGGGAGAGGGCCTGAATCTTGGCCACGATGGCATCCAGGCACTGGTCGAAAATTGCCTCTTGGCCAGCAGTGACACGGAGCCCCTTGACGAGCGACACCGCCCCATCAGAACCGGCTAGCGTGCTGGCGGCATAGACAAACCAGTAGCCGAGTCCCAAGGCCAGGCTTACCGTGCCATTGCCGATCCGGCTGCCATAGCTCGCATAGGCTTGGGGAACGAAGCCACCGGCCCACTGGGCGGCGAAGATCGTATTAGTCGCTCCACCCGTGCTGTTACCGACGGTGGCCACAGCGCCGGTCCCGTTGCCGTTATCTGCCAGCGCGATCGTGGGTGTGTTGACGGCGGGCATTAACCGAAAACCTCTTGCATCAGGGCATCGGCAATGACCGCTTCGCAGGCGTCCTCGCGCTCGGGCTTCAAACCCGCGTACTCGCGTTGCGGGACATTGCCGCGGCCAAAGTTATGGGTGGCCGCGTAGGCGATTACGCTGCCGTCCACGCCCAGGGCGACTTCCCGATCCTCTACCTGCTCGACATGCCCGGCCCCGCCACCCGTCGCCGCCTGAAGCAGCGGGCCGCGGTCAATCAACAGCGGGTGGCCGTCGCCTTGGCGCTTGCGAGGCGGCCAGTTGGAACCATCCGGCGTCGCGCTTGACGTGAAGTTGTCGCGCATCGACTGGCGGCCAATCTCGGCGCATTGCTGCATCGCAGCAATCAGAGGCACAGCTTCAAACGCATCAGCCATCAGGCTCATTTGGGCCGTAGCTTCGTCCGCGAAGAATTGCTGCTTGCCGATCATCGCTTCACTCCCTTTGCCGGCAAATGCAAATAAACCGCCCGGACCTCACCGACTGCCCGACTGAAAGGACCGTCCACTCCGCTTGCTGGCTGTCAAAAATCAAGTCCCCGTTTTTCAACTCGACGCCTTCGAGCGTGGCTTGCCAAACGTGCCAAACCACGTCGTTAGGGTCGATGCCTAGCGTGGCGTTGACGAGCGGGTTTCCGCCCATCGCCTTCCGCAGACCTTTGACGTTTGTGACTTCCGCCTGCTCGGGATCCTGCGGCCTGACCCTGACGGTCTCGACACCCTCGATAAACTGCCAATCGCTCGCGATGTCGCTCGTCAGTGACATGGATCAAACTAACCCCTGCGTTTCCACCTCCACCGGCCCCTGCGCCGTTGCGATTGCGTCATCCAGTTTTTTCAGCCGGTCCATCAACTCGCCGAAGTCGATCGATTCCCCGTCGATGTTGTAGTTGGGCCGCCCGGCGTTCGTGGCCAGTGCGGCGGCCAGCGTGTTGCGGGCTGCCGTCAGGTTTTCGAGGTAGGTCGGCATCGGGGATTACGACAGACGCTCGATCGTTCGCTGGCTGTACTTGGGCGATGGCCACGTTTTGTGCGCGTCGCAAAACTGCGCCCACGCTTCATTGCGGTCGCGGGCTGCGTACTCGCCAGACAACTCACCCAGCGTCACGCGGTAGCGACCTGGACCATTCGATGCCGGATCGACTGCCGCAGCGCTCGTGACGGCCAAAGTTTCAACGGTTGTAGTGGATGCTGACACTTCCGATAGTACGGAATCAAGGCCGTCTATTTTCTTCGCCATGATTTGAACTCACTCAAAAATTGTCAGTGACCCGACTACGCCGCCGTGCTCTTGTGCATGACGCGCGGCTCGCGGACGCTGAATACGCCGCGCTCGCTGCCCTTGAATTGCAAGATGATGTCGCGGTTAAACTCCTCCGAACTGTTCGGGGGAGCTTGAACCGTGGTGAGCGGCCAGTTTTCCATGTAGCGGGCATAAGCCGCGATGTTGCCCAAGAACCAATCGGTGTCCGTTGCCAGGCGGGAAGCCAAGAGCTTGCTCGTCTG
>JAKEHX010000230.1 GCA_022614795.1 Planctomycetaceae bacterium
GGCCGGTTCAAGCAGACCGCCCTCTATGAAAAGGGGCTGATTCTCGTCCTTGGCGCCAGCCACGAGCGCGACCCGGCCCTCCAGGAAACGCAGCTCAACGAGGGGCAGAAGGCCCTCGAGCAGTTCCTGGCCGACCAGCCGAGCCACCTCCTGGCGACCGCCGCCCGCAGCCAATTGGGCAACGTCCTGGTGAAGCGGGCCGGCATCCGCGTCGAGCGCGCCCGGCGGCTGCCGCCGGCTCAGAAGCAGGCCGAGACCAAGGCCGCCCTGGGGATGTTCGACGATGCGGCCAAGATTTTCGCCGCATTGGTGACCGAGCTGGCCGAGCGGAGGAAGAAATTCTCGGCGGCGATCGACGAGAAGACCGACCCCGATCTGGCCGCCCAGCGCGACCGCGTCCGCACCGACTACTTGCAGGCCCAAATTTTCGCTGCCGCCACGCAGGAAGAAAAGGCGATGGCCTTCGATGGGGGCTCGAAGGACCAGCTCGAGGCGCTGGCTAAGGCGTCGGACGGCTACAAAGGGGTCTATGAAGAGTATCGCACACGCATGGCCGGTCTGTATGCTCGCATGTACCAGGGCCGCTGCCAGCACAAGCTCGGCAAATTCAAAGAGGCCTCGGCGATCTTCACACACCTGCTCGACAACCCCGATACGCCCGAGTTTCGCCCGCTCCGCATGAAGGTGATGCCGCTGGCGGTCGAGGCGTGGTTTGGCCAGCAGCTCTACCTGGAGATCGTCAACCAGGCGGTGCCGTTCATCGATTCGCTCCGCACGGGCGAGGACCGGACCGACGACGTGATGCAGATGCGCCTGACGACCGCCCGGGCGTGCAAGGCGTACGCCGATGAACTCGCCACGACCAACGCCCGCGATCCACAGATTCGCCCGCTGATGGCCGAGGGGCGAAAACATGCCCTCTTTGTCAGCCGGCTGCCAGGTTTCCACCAAGACCCTGCCCGCCGCCTGCTCCCCACGTTCACGAGCGACGATCCCACCGAGCGGCCCGAGCCCAAGAACTTCGATGAGGCATTTGCGGCCGCTCGCGGGGCCGTGACCGACATGCAGGAGGCCGAGCAGCTCGCGGCCAAACTGGGTGACCAAATCGCCGCCGAACAAACGGCCGCCAAGCGCACCGAACTTCAGCAGCAATTAGCCGAAGCCCAAAAGAACATCAGCCGCCTTCAGCAGGAGGCCTACGAGCTGAGCAGACTCGCGCTGCAAATGGCCGACGAGCGGACCAGTCTCGAAGCGGTCAACCTGATGCGCTATCTGCTCTGCTTCTTCGAGTTCCAGCGAAGCAACTTCCACGACTCCGCGGTCCTCGGCGAGTTCCTCGCCCGCCGCTATCCAAGCAGCCAGGGCGCCCGCCACTGCGCCAAGATCGCGATGGTCAGCTATCTCAAGCTCTACGACGAAGCATCGGCCGACGACAACGCTTTCGAGACCAGCCGGATCATCGGCATTTGCGACTACATCACCCGCCAGTGGCCCGACCAGGAAGAGGCCAGCGAGGCCCTCAACACCCTCATCCCCTTCATGATCCGCGAGCGCAAGCTCCAGGAAGCCGAGGATTACCTCAGCAAGATTCCGGCTGATTCACCGCACCGCGGATCGGCCGAGCTGAAAACGGGCCAGGCGCTGTGGGCCAATTACCTGGAAAGCTCGCAGTTGATTCGGGCCTGGGAAACCGGTGCTCAGCAAAAGCCCGACGAAATCGACATCGCCGCCCGGAAGCTCGATCTGGAACAGCTCAAAACGCGGGCCAAGAAAACGCTCGCCGATGGCGTTGAGCGGATGCGGTCCGCGGGCGATTCGGGCGAGATGATCGCCACCGCAGTCCTGGCGCTGGCACAGATTTATGTCGATACGGGGGAGCCGGCCAGCGCGATCTCGCTGCTGGAGGATCCGAAATTCGGCCTATTGACGCTGCTGGCGGCCAAGGATCCGGCGGTGACGCAGGGGCGGTTTCCCGAGGAAACGTACAAAGTCGCCCTGCGAGCGTATGTCTCCACGCTGGCGGGAGCGGCCGATCCGGCGGCGGCCATCGGCAAGGCCAAGGGAATCATGACCGCCCTCCGCGAGCACATGGGACAGACCGCGGCCGGCAAGCAGCAGATGGTCGGCATCTACGTCAGCCTGGCCCGCGATCTCCAGCGGCAGATGGAGATCGCCGAGCCGCAGGCCAAGGGCGTGCTCGGCGACGGCTTTGAAGAGTTCCTGACTAGCGTTGTCGAAGATTCTGATGAGCTGGACATTCTCTATTGGGTCGCCGAGACCTACCGCGGCATGGGCGAGGCGTTCGTCGTCGGCCCGGGGCAGGCCTTGCCCAAGCAGGCCGACGGCTACTTCGAGAAAGCGGCCCGGGCCTACCAGAAAATCCTCGATCGGGGCCGCAAGGAGCCCGGCTTCGTCTCGCCGTCGATGACCACGCAGATTCGCCTGCAAGTTGCCAAGACCCGGCGGGCCCGGCTGGAATACAAGGAAGCAATGGACATTTTCGAGGAAATCTTGAAGGCGAATCCGACGATGCTCCCGGTGCAAATGGAAGCGGCCCGGACCTATCAAGATTGGGGCGGCCAGCGCGGGCCGGGAATGGAGCAGAACTATGTCCGCGCCATGCTCGGGGCGCGTCCCGACGCGGCCGCGGCCGATCCGAAGGCCCGCACGCGAAACGTCATTTGGGGCTGGGCGGAAATCGGCAACCGGACCGCCAACCAGGTGCAGTTCCGCGATGTCTTTCACGAAGCCCGCTTCAACCTGGCACTTTGCCGCTATAACTACGCGGTCACGCTCAAAGACGCCCCCAAAAAGGCCGAGACCCTACGGCGGTGCCTCCAGGACGTGAACGTCACGATGAGCCTTTACAGCAAGTCGGTCGAGGAGAAGTGGAAATCCCAGTACGACACGCTGGTCAAGAACGTTCAGAAGGCGCTGGGCCAGCCGGTGATCGGACTGAAAGCCTTGGAAGATAAACAGTCAGTGCCCCCTGGGGCTGCCGAAGCGGCTGAGCCGTCCGGCTCGCCGCCTGCCACCAAGACTAAAACCGCTGCCGCGGCAACCACGAAGTAACACGTGCTGTAACACACACGCGGCCAGCGACCAGAACCACGAGGAGAGATGCATGTTTCGCCGATTCGCCCGATTTTCCTTGCTCGCCGCCCTCGTCGGGCTGACTCTCTGCGTGGGCGCCGCGTCGGCCCAGCTCGACTCGGTGCTCCTCCGCGGCCAGCCCGTCGCCAAGAAAGGGCTGCTCAAGGAAATCACCAAGGACAAGCTCACGCTGGAGATCAACGGCGTCCCCCAGTCGTTCGACGTCAACCAGATTGTGCGGTTCAGCTTTGACGCGGAACCCAACGAGGTCAACAACGCCCGCAACGCGATCGCCGTACGGAAGTATCAATTGGCGGCCGATGAGCTGAAAAAGCTCGACGGCAAGGCAGAAAAGAACAAAGACATCGCGGCTGAAATCGCGTTTTACAAAGCCCTTTGCGAGGCCCGCCTGGCGCTGACCGCTGGGGGGGACAAGGCGGCCGCCATCAAAAAGATGCTCGATTGGGCCAAGGCCAACGCCAACAACTTCCACTTTTACGAATCGGCCGAGGTGCTCGGCGACTTGTCGGTTGCGGCCGGGCAATCGGCCGATGCTGCCCGATATTATGGCACGCTCAGCGCGGCCCCCTGGCCCGACTATCAGATGAAAGGAAACATCGCCGTCGGCCGCGCGCTTTTGGCGGAAAGAAAGTTCCCCGAGGCGCTCCAGAAATTCGAAGCTGTCGTCTCCGCCAGCGCCAGCTCCGCGGAAGCCGAGGGCCAAAAGCGGCTGGCCACGGTGGGCAAGGCGGCGTGCCTGGCCGAAATGGGAAAACCGGACGAAGGGATCGCCCTGCTCAATGCCATCATCAAAGATAACAACCCCGAGGACGACAAGGTCCTCTTTGCCCGCACCTACACGGCCCTGGGCAACTGCTACCTCAAGCAGAACAAGAAC